>JAIRNQ010000115.1 GCA_031257955.1 Deltaproteobacteria bacterium
ATGCCGACCAAGTTCTTGCCGATATCGTGAAGGTCGCCCTTTACCGTGCCGATGACTATGGTCCCGGCCGAGGAACTCCCACCCGCGCCCAACTTGGGTTTTAAGATTTCAAGACCCGATTTCATGGTTTGGGCGGCCATGAGCATCTCGGGCACGAACAGCTCGCCTTCGGAAAATTGTTTGCCTACGTAATCCATGGGGGCGATGAGACCCTCTTGGAGCAGTTGGTTGACGTCGGTGCCGGCGGCCAATTCTTTCTCGATAAGGTCGGGCATGGCGTCTTCGTCAAAATCGATGACGGCTTGATAGACGTCTTTTATGGACATAAGGCTCTCCTAAATTGGCGCGGCGAATCGCCCACCATTATGGGCCAAATGTGGCTATAGCCATATATAATTAATTAATCGAATAAATTTTTTTTCAAGCGGCCAGGTAATCGGTCAGATATTGTCGGCCCGGCGGTTATCTTTGGGGCCTTGCCCCGATCGAAAGGGGCAAGGCCCAGGATAATAGTCTGGGCCCTTAAGGGCTAAGACTTTTTGGCCATGAGTTCTGGCAAGGCCAGGGATATAATGGCCATTAGTATGAAGCTACCGGCGATGAGGTTAAAGATTCCGTTGGGCTGACCGCCGGCAATCATGGGCAGCAGGAACGGCAGGGCAAAGCCGCCACCGCTTTGGAGCGTACTCAAAACGCCACCGGCGCTCCCGGCGTAAGCTGGGCCGATATAGTCCAGCAGCATCGGGACGGCCAGAATAATCGACAGGAAGGCCCCGCTGAAAAAACCCACCCCGAAGAGAAGGACGATGGTCAGGGTCCCGTAGGGGAGACTCCAAGCCAAGTAAGCGCTAACGCCGGAGATGGCCCCGGAGGCTAAAAGAAAAACCTTGGACCGGCCCACTATCTTACAAAGGGCGGCGGCGATGAGGGATCCGATCATAAGCGAGAAGGCCACGACCGATCCGGCCATGCCGGCGGTCTTGGGGACCACCCCTTTGATTTGGATAAGGCTATCGACCAAAAACCCATTTAAGGTTACGTAAGCCCCCAGCATCAACAAAATCGACACCCCGCCAACCCAGATGGCTGGCTTGGACATGACGTATTTGAGGTTGCCGATTACCGGCTGGGGCGGCATTTTTTTGGCGCCGGCCGGGGCCCCCTTCAGGAATATCAGCCACACGACCAATATGATGGCGGTGACCCAGATGGAGAGCTGAAAGGACGGTCCAAGGGTTTCGGCCCGGCCGCCCACGGCTATGGCGCTGGATTGGCCAAGACCTATACCGGCCAAGTAACAGCCAACGCCCAGGCCCACCTTCTGGGGCGGAAGCCAAGAGCCAAGGACTTTGATGAAGTTGGCGTTCAGTGCGGCGTTGCTGACCCCGATCAGGAACATAAAAAAGAAATATTGGCCCATGTTAGGGACGATCATGCAGCGACCGGCGGCCCCTATGAGGCTGACGACAAGGCCGATGGTCACCATTAGCTTAACCCCGTAACGATCGCCAAGAGCCCCGAAAGGTATGCCCAAAGAACTGGCGGCCAAGAGGGGAAGGCCCATCATCAACCCGAATTGCACCGGGGTGGCTTGGGTGGCGGCGAAGATTAGCGGGGCCAGTCCGGCCACCTGAAAGTGGATAAAGTTTATACCGAAGGCGGTAACGGCAACCACCAGGGTGATTACCCATTGATAGCCAGATTGTTTCTGTTCCTCCATAATTCTAACCACGCTGTTTCGGGGTCCCTTCCGACCCCCGTTGGAAAACTAGGCTCTCTAGTTTGGTTTGAAGGGTATGCGGATCCAGATCCCGCCCGATGAAAACCAATCGGTTACCCGAAACGGACTCAAGCGGGGGTGACCAGTTGGAATGGCCCCGCACGAAATCGAAGTAAGCCGGCCCGTTTTCCAGTTCCAGCTGCCCTTTAATCCGGACGTAGTTGGCCCCTTCTTCCTGGATGAAACGCTTCCACTTGTCGCCGTCCATGGTATCGGCGCTTTCGATGGACACGTTTTGGAAGGCGCTTAAATCATGGCTTTCGGGAATTTGGTCCGGGTTCTTGATATTATTTGGGCGTTCCAGAAATATCTTCGGGTTCACCCGCCCATGGATGGCGATCTCTATGGGGGTGCCGGGCACGGTTTGCCTTATCTCGGAAAGGAAGACCGCCACTTGGTCGGCCGCGTAAAGGTCGGCCTTGCTTAAGAGTATGAGGTCGGCCGAATTCAGCTGGGCGTAAAAGAAATCGCCTTGGGCCTCCCTGGTTTCCCAGATTTCGGCGTCAAGGACGACAATCGTTTTTCGCCACTGGATTTGCCCGTCAAAGCGGGCCAGGGTTTTGGCTAGCATGGCCGGTTCGGCCAATCCGCTGGCCTCAATGAGGAGCTTTGACGGGGGCTCGGTTTTGAACATTTCGTTTAAGAGGGCGATGAAATCCACTTGCAGGGAACAGCAAACGCAACCGTTGTTCAATTCCCTTACGGGAATGCCGGCCCGCTCGACCAGTTTGCCGTCCAGGCCAAGTTCTCCGGCTTCGTTAACCACGACTACCGTTCCCTTGGTATCCGTCATGACCTCGATGGCGTACTTTAAGGCCGAGGTTTTACCGGATCCCAAAAAACCGCTGAGAATAAAGAGTTTTGTCATCGCCCTCTCCAATTGACGAAAATAATCGTCAAGTTTCCACAATTATCCAGACTTCCAAAAACGGCGACCCTGGGAAGAAGGCCTCAGCTTTGGGCCAACGCCCGCTTGGCCAGCTTGGCTCGCTTGGCCAATTAGGCCTGATTGGCCGGCCTTTAACCGGCCTTGGCGGTTAGGCGTCGTAGACGGCGGAGATCATGGCCTGAACGTTTTCGACCCTGGCGTTGAAGGGGATGTCGCAGCCGGAAGATACCATGTACCCGACCCCGCCGAATTCTTTGATGAGGTTATGCACGTAGTCCTTAACGTCTTTGGGAGTGTCGAAGGCCAGCATTTCCGCGTGGACGTCTCCGAGTATGGCCATGTGGTTATCCATAGCCAATCTGGCCTTGTGGATGTCGGTAGCCCCATCCGGGGACATAATGCACTTATATTTGGGGATCTCTTTAAAGTAATCTAGGCTGCTGGTCCAGTTGGCGTCCAGGTGAAGGATGGGGATAACCCCTTCCTCGATTACCATCTCGGTGGTGGCCTTAAAGTAAGGCCAAACGAAGCGTTCCCACATTTTTAGGGACATGAGGTTGCTGGCCCCCCTCCAGCCACCGACCCAGACGCCCAAGGGCTTGGCCGCCCTGAGCATTTGCCTGTTGGCTTCCAGCATTTCGACGGCGGCAACTTTTATGGCCTCTTCCAAGAGGTCGGCGTGTTTGATCATGTCGGTCATGAACTTGATCATGGATCGGCCGCCGCAGAAGACCTCAAAGGGGATGGTCACGATGGCGCTGACCAACGGGACGATCCCGGCGTCGATGTATTTCTGGCGGGCCACTGGGCCTTCGGCTATGGTGGTGGCTACCCGGCCCAAGGGATCGTTGAAGTGTTCCTTGATGAAAGGAATAAACCAGTTGTAGAATCCCCCCTCGACGATTTTCTTGTAGTCGTCCACCTTCATCGTCTCGGCTTCCTCGACCTGCCAAAGCTCGTCCGGCGGCAGTTCGACACCGGGGACCTTGACGTTGGAAAGCCACTGGGGGCTCAGGAAACCGGTGTTGTAAAGATCGCACTGGACGGCGTCAACGGTGGGACTGAACGAGTTCCAACATTTCAGGTGGACGTCGCAAGAGCCCGGCCCATTGGCGCAGTAGTCAGCCAACGGCACGTGGGCCGCCTTGGCGCAGAAAGCGTTGCCCGTTGGCAAGACAGGAACCCGGTCGGTTTTCTCGAAGCGCATGGTTTTTTTTATGCGTTCGAAATTTTCCTCAAACAATTCTTGTTTTCCCATATTCAACCTACCTCCATAGTTTTGAATATCGCGCGTCGCGGGGAATATCCAAATGGCGGCTGGGGCGGTATTCGATCAAGATCCCTTACCGCCTGGGTGGGGGCAAACCAATGCCCAATCGTCGCGACCGCTAGGCCTTTCCGTCTGGCCGTCAAGGTTCCGTTACCTACCGGGTGGGTATGGTCAGAAGCCCACCGGAACGGTTTTCTTGAAACCTTCCGAGCCAAATACCTGGGCGCTCTCTGGCAAGGTCATTCCGTCCAGAAGCAGAATGACGCCGTCTATGTTACGACATTATCCTTGGTATTTACCGATTTATACAATAATGAACATATAAAAGTAATTAAGGTTTAACTAAAATAAGTAATAGTTAAATCCCACCACGCAAAATTGACAAGCTTCGCCGACAAAGTCTCTCTGGCACAAATAATGCTAAGACCAAACTAAATCATACTTGGGAGTATTTGTATTAAATTTAATGAAAAGCGCTGGCCCTTGCGAAAAAAATCGTCTCAGTGATTTTTCAGTCCCAAAATGGCTCGGGCATCGGCGGGCGTGGCCGGCGTTTTGTTGATTTCCTTAACCAGTCTCACGGCCCGTTCGACGAACTGGGCGTTGCTTTGGGCCGGCACTTCTTTGGCGTAAAAGACGTTGTCTTCCATGCCCACCCTGACGTGGCCGCCCAAGGCCAAAGCGGCGTAGAGAATGGGCAGATGATCTTTCCCGACCCCCAAGGCCGACCAAGTGGAGCCTTCGGGAATCAGGCCAAGGAGGAAGACCAGGTTGGGCACCGACGCCCCCAAGCCGCCCGGCGCCCCCAGCACGAACTGGTAATGTATCGGTGCCTCAAGGATGCCTTTCTTCAAGTAATAAAGCGAATTGTAGACCATACCCCCGTCAAAGATTTCCACTTCGGGTTTGATATCGTTTTCCCGCATTACCCTGCCCAGCTTGTCCAAAAACTGGGGGGTATTATGAAACACGCTATTGTGGCCCCAGTTCATGGACCCGCAGTCATAAGAGGCCAGTTCCGGCTTAAGTTCCACCAGATGGGCCATGCGAGTTTCTTCGGTGGCTTCCAAGTCGCCGCTGGTGGTAAGGTTTAAAACGATGTCGCACTTGGCTTTTATCAAGGCCACGGTTTCACGAAATTTGTCGGCGCTCATGGTTCCCCGGCCTTGATCGTCGCGCATGTGCAGATGGGCCACGGCCGCCCCGGCTTGCCAGCAGTGGAAAACGTCTTCGGCGATTTCCTCAGGGGTCAAGGGGAGGGCGGCGTTGTCCACTTTGCTTGGCCAGGCGCCGGTGGGGGCTACGGTAATTATGACTTTCTCAGACATTTAGCGTTCCTCTATCGTTGGCAATGTGGGCCCCATGGTTTGGGCTTAGGGATTTATGCAACTAATTCGCAAGCGTTTTGGGAGACCGCCCCTTACGGCCCCGTTCCCTCTGGGCTCCGGAGCGTTAGCACCTTCCCAGTTTTTTAAAAATCCCATGACCCTTCGTTTAGCTAATCGTTTAAGCGTTGTCGGACGGCCCATTGTCGTAGCCCATGACCCTCCGTTTAGCTAATCGTTTAAGCGTTGAAGGCGAACCGTCACCGCGGCCGCTTCGGCGCCAAAGGGAACCATCTCCCTGGCCTTCCAATATCCGGGGAATCAACTCCCCAGCCTATCGGTACCCGGGGGACCGGGCCCCGGTGAGCCGATTACCAGGAGCCCCGGATCCCCGGAGCTCCGGTACCGGGGAGCGCCGGTACCGGAGAGTCAACACTGTCCTTGCCTAAGAGATAGACCTTAGTTCGAAACGCGGCCAAAATCTTTCATAACTAGAATTGCTAGAGATCAAGGCAGGCTTTGGTGTATGTTTTTTCTTTGTAATCGTAAAGTTTAGTCGTAATTTGGATATTTATTGGTCAATACGAAGACTTTGACGATTATTTGTTTAGCCTAAAGAATTTAGGTAGGTTACGTTGGTCATGGCGTCATTGGCGAAGACGTCAGCGCCAACATATTTGAGTATATGTTCATCAATCTGGGAGCCGCCCAACAAAATCTTGACCCCGTCACGAAGTCCGGCTTCCTTAAGGCCGTCAACCACGGCCTTCATCGGATCGTAGGCCAAGGTAAGTAAGCCTGATAAGCCCAAGAGTATGGGTTTATAGTTTTTGACTTCTTCAATGAGGGCGGAGGTCTTAACGTCCTCGCCCAAGTTTTTGACTTCGTAGCCAGCCAATTCCATGATAGTTCCGGCGATATTTTTGCCTATGTCATGGATGTCGCCTTCGACTGTAGCGATCAGGACCCGACCTTTGGAGGAGCCCCCAGAGGTGACCCCTTTTAGGAAGGGCTTGATTTTGTCGCTACCAGCGGTCATCATCTCCCCGGCTAAGATTAGCTCGCTGACAAAGTACTCTCCGGCTTCATACCTTTTACCAACCTCGGTCATTCCGGCCTGGTAAGCGTCTAAGATGGCCTTTGGGTCTCGGCCATCAGCCAGGTATTTGTCAGTCAGGGCTAACAGATCATCTTCAAGCATGTCGGCCATGGCGGTGGTGATTTTTTCCATATTATCCTAAATATAAGTTTAAAGGGAGGCAGCCTAGGCCACCTCCCAAGCTTAAAGCCGATTAACTGGCATGTTAGTCGGAGTTAGTTGGTGTTAGTAGACCCCGTATTCACGGGTGAAGTCAAACATAGCTTTGACGTTTTCAGGTTTGGATTCGGTGAGATTGACTCCCGTATCCATTAAAAAACCACCGCCGACGGCGACTTCATCTATCAACCGTTTACAGTAAGCCCGGACTTGGTCCGGGGTTCCTGTAATCAGAAGAGAGACTGGGAGGTTGCCTCTCAGGCAGACCTTGTCCCTGGCCAGTTTTTTGGCTTTGAAGATATCGCTATTTTCGATGTGGAAGATACATTTTCCAGCCGGGACATCACGGATCATAACGGGCAGCCTTTGATCGCAGACACCTTCGACTAGTAAGTACGGAGAGATGCCTTCAGCGACCAAGCCTCGTATGAGTTCCAATAAAGTTGGCCAGTAAAATTTCTCGAACTGGGCCTGGCTCATGAAGTTATCCATACATTTATGGAGCGGGATAAAGCAGATGGGAATCCCTGAAGTTTTACAGCCGCTGACCCCCAGATTTAGCATTGTTGGCAGAAGCTTTTCGCAGGCGGCTAGAAGCTTGTCTGGACACCTCCGGAGATCCATGAGCATACCTTTGATGCCCCGGAGGTAGTCACCAACGACATCTAGCGGGGCTTGGGTCATGGCCCCTTGGGCTTGGGGAAAACCTAGGTCGGCCAATTTTTGGTGCAAGGCCACAAACTCGCCGATCGTCTTGAAGGCTTCCTGAGCCGCGGCCGATAAGACCCTACCAACTTCTTGGTAGACCGGATCGGCCAAGGCCGCCCAAATGAAAGGAGTAAAAAAATAGTAGGTGGCCGAGATGTTGGGGAGTTGAGCCAGTGGTGCTAGGGCCCCGTAAACTTTGGGGAACATGTGGCGGAACATAAAGTCCGAAGGATCGGCGAGGAACCAGTCGTATTCGTCCGGCTTCATCATTTCGGATTCAACAAACTGGTATGAGGCGTTCTCATCGAGGCCGTGTCCCGCCCATTTCAGTAGTTTGAAGTCCAGGATGGTATTGACACCGAATATGCCATTGATAAAGTAAGGGGTATC
>JAIRNQ010000120.1 GCA_031257955.1 Deltaproteobacteria bacterium
CTTATGTGCCCCGACCCCACGGGTTCCGACCCTATGTGCCCCGACCCCACGGGCAACCCCTTTTCCCAAAACGGAAAAGGCCAAGCCGTAAGCGACAATCAACTGACCGGCGACCCCAAAGGCCTCCACCAAGCCTCATTCCCCGACCCGCGTCGCGACCCGCCTAGCTACTATCGTCGTGACGAACATAGTTCCGACTATCGGGACAATCTTGTGGACTTTCGCCGCGACAATCCCCTGCGGGGCGGGCTGGCTGGAACTCTCGCGCATTCGCTCAAATAGTCAAAATTCTATAAAGGAAACCGATAACCCTTATGCCGTCGACCGAACCCGTCCTGGAGCGAAAACGCCTCATGCGGGCCCTAGCCCTGGGCCGTGAAGATAGACTCATAGAACTAATGGGCCAGCTGGGCGATCTGCCGCCTTTTGAGTATCTGCGAAAACCCCAAAAGGGCCTCGTTATGGTCAAAGCCAGAGCCGACGCCCACAACGCCCCCTTCAACCTGGGCGAAGCCCTGGCCACCCGCTGCTCCCTAAGCGTCAACGGAAACGTGGGCCACGCCTATGTTTTGGGCGACGAGCCTACCAAGTGCTTGGCCGCCGCCTTGGCCGACGCCCTGGCCCAAGACCCCGACTATCGACCGGCCATCGAGCAAATCGCCCTGGCCCTGGAAATGGATCTGGCCCGAGAAAGAGCGGCCAAACTGGAAAAGATCCAAAAAACCAAGGTTGAGTTTTTCACCCTGGTCAGGGGGGAAGATGCCGACTAACCTACCCCAACCGTCCCAGTCCCAGGCCCATCGGTCCCAGGACCATCGGGCCCAAGCCCAGCGGTCCCAGGACCATCGGGCCCAAGCCCAGCGCCAAGGCCCGGCCCAATCCAAAACTTTGGCCAAGGCGCCCACCGAAATACCGAACGTCGCCGCCTTCGGTTCGGGCGCGCCAATCAAACCCGGCCCCGGCTTTAACGATTACCCCATGGACAGCCAAGCCGTTTTTCGCCTGGCCCTTGAGGCCATGTCCAAACCGGCCCAAGCCATCCCCTTCGACTTTGGGGCCCTCTTTAAAACCGCGCCGCCCCTTCCACGGGCGGTGGCCGCGCTGGCCCTGACCCTGGCCGACCATCTGACCCCGGTCTGGCTGTCGCCTTCCTTCGCCGCCACTGAAAATTTTATGGTTTTTCACACTTCCGCCCCGATAGTCCGAGACCCCGAAAAAGCCGCCCTCGTCCTGGCCGCCTCCCAAAGCGAGCTTCCGCCCCTTAGCCTCCTAAGCCAAGGCGACCCCAGATACCCCGACCGCTCGGCCACGATCGTCCTGGCCGGCGTCCTGGACGACCCATCCCCGGGCTTGTCCCTTTTGGCCTCCGGCCCGGGACTGGCCGAGGAAATCATCTTCGAGGGCCATGGCCTGACCGAGGCTTTCGTCGACCAGTGGGCCCTAAACCGTGCCTCTTACCCCTTAGGCCTGGACGTTATCCTGGCGGGGAATGCCAGCCTGGCCGGCCTTCCCCGCTCGCTCGCCCTAAAGCCCAAGGACGGCCGAGCCTAATCCGATCCGGGTTAAGCCCTTGCTCCCAAACCCGGCCAGGCAAATATCGGTTAGCCAAAATCCGATCGGGGCCAATCCCTTTACCCCAAACGCGGCCAAGCATAATCACTTTCGCCCAAACCTAACCTGGCATATTCCGGTTAGCCATGCGGTATCGATGATTTTACGCTTTAATCACAACCGGCTAAAACTTATTTAACTTAACGGGTCTATGATTTTAGCGTAGCCCAACCCAGAGGTAAAGGGAATCCGCGAGGGAAGCGAGGATTTAATGTACGTAGCCGTTAAAGGCGGACAGAAGGCCATAAGCGAGGCCCATAAATTACTGGACGAGACCAGACGCGGCGATCCAAGCGTGCCCGAGCTTAGTTTGGAACAAATTAAGAGCCAGCTTTCGTTATCGGTCGATCGTGTCCAAGCCGAAGGGTCGCTCTACGCCCCTAACCTTGCCGCCTTGGCCGTGAAGCAAGCCAAAGGCGATCTGGTCGAGGCCATCTTTCTTCTGAGGGCGGCCCGAGCCAGTCTCAAACGCTTTGGCTACTCCGAGCCCGTCGAGACCGCCGCTATGCGCCCGGAAAGGCGCGTCTCCGCGACCTTCAAGGACATCCCCGGTGGGCAGATATTGGGCCCGACCTTCGACTATACCCACCGACTCCTCAAGCGCTCCCTCATGGACCACGACCACGGGCTTGAAACCTATGGCTCTGGTACCCCAAGCTTCTACCCTCAGGCCTCTGAGCCCAAGGGCTATGACCAAACCGAGCCACCCGCCGGTAAGCCTACCAGTCAGGCCATAGGTCGGGCAACCAGCCGGGCCGCCAGCCGTCAAAACGGCGAAGGCATACGAAACTTCGTTCAGGGGCCATCACCCAACCCAACGGACGAAGAGGCACCCTCGGTCTCTCCCCAGGCCCCTCCCCGAGCCGGGGAGCTGATCGGGGCGGCCACTTTCTTGGAGCGGGAAGGCATGCTGGAAAGCGTGGAAAGCCAGTCGGACGAAAGAGAATCTTTTGACATCACTCGGCAGCCCCTGGAAGTGCCCCTGGGCCGTTCCGGACGGCTTCAGTCCCTGGCCCGGGCCGACGAGGGTTTTTTGCTGGCCTTGGCTTACTCATCGCAGCGGGGCTTCGGTTCGGTCCACCCATTCGTGGCCGAGCTCAGGTTAGGGCCGGTAGAAGTTGAGTTCATGGCCCCGGAGATAGGTTTGGCCATAACCATTGGCGAGATTGAAGTCACCGAATGCCAGACGGCCAACCAGTTTAAAGGCGGCGGGGGCAAGCCGCCCATGTTCACCCGGGGCTATGGGCTTACCTTTGGGCACAACGAACGTAAGGCCCTGTCGATGGCCATAGTCGACCGAGCCCTGAGATCCCGAGAGCTGGGCGAGGCCATCAAGGGTCCGGCCCAAAACGAAGAGTTCGTCCTCTACCACGGCGACAACGTCGAAGCCTCCGGTTTCGTCTCCCACATCAAACTACCACACTACGTGGATTTCCAGGCCGAGCTTTCCATGCTCAGGGAAATGCGTCAAAAGTTCGACCAAGATCGGGAAACCCCGGAAGACCAAAAATGAAAGCCACTCCCAAAGCCAAGCCCTCAGATCTTCCAGATACTTCCGGCGGGCCACTTCCCATGGAACCCCCATCGGTTTACCCCGAGGATACCGCCAAGGTTAGGCCCGAAACGAACCCCAACCCCAAGGATAGCGCCAAAGTTTGGCCCAAAACGACCCCCAGCCCCAAGGATAGCGCCAAGGTTTGGCCCAAAACGAACCCCAACCCCAAGGATAGCGCCAAGGTTTTGCCCAAAACGAACCCCAGCCCCAAGGATAGCGCCAAAGTTTTGCCCGAAACGAACCCCAGCCCCAAGGATAGCGCCAAGGTTTTACCCAAAACGACCATCGACTCTGGGTTGGAGCAAGGTGGCAGTATTGAGTCTATACTTAAAAACCAAGTTGTTGACGCCTTGCGGAGCCAAGCCGGGGAATACAATTTCGCTTACCTTGACGAGGACACCAAACGGGAGATTCGCCGGGCCTTACTTAAGGCCGTGGCCATACCCGGTTACCAGGTGCCCTTCGCCGGTCGCGAAATGCCCATGCCCTATGGCTGGGGCACGGGCGGCATCCAGGTCACCGCCTCGATCATAGGCCCCACCGACACCCTAAAGGTAATCGATCAAGGATCGGACGACACCACCAACGCCGTATCCATTAGGGCTTTTTTTGAGACCTTGACCGGGGTCGCCACCACCACCCAAACCGCCGAGGCCACGATCATCCAGACTAGGCACAGGATCCCCGAGACTCACTTGACCGATGGGCAAATCATGGTCTATCAGGTTCCCCTCCCTGAGCCCATGCGCCAGTTGGAGCCCAGCGAGCCGGAAACCAGGAGCCTTCACGGTCTATTCGAGTACGGACTCATGTATTTAAAGCTATACGAGGATATCACCAAACACAAGGAAATAACCATCAGCTACGACTACCCGGTGATGGTGGCCGACCGTTACGCCATGAGTCCCTCGCCCATACCCCGCTTCGACAATCCCAAACTTAACGACTCCAAGGCCCTGCACCTCTTTGGGGCCGGTCGGGAAAGAAGGGTCTACGCCATTCCGCCCCACACCAAGGTTAAAAGCTTTGACTTTAGCGACCACCCCTTCCGGACCCAGAGCTGGGCCCAAAGCTGCGCGATTTGCGGGGCAACAGACTCTTACCTGGACGAGATAGTTCAAGACGACCAAGGGGGCAGGATGTTCGTCTGCTCCGACTCCGACCACTGCCAAAAGCGGTGCCAAGCCGCCGCTTTGCCGGACAAGAAAAACCATGATTAACGGCCAACAAATCAAGCACTCCCCCCAAACCCCTTACGTCCCGCCGAAAAGCGTGACCGAAGATCTTCCGCTCATGCGGGCCGAGGGCCTGACCCATTACTACGGGAGCAAACTGGGTTGCCGGGAGGTGTCTTTTGAGGTCTATCCCGGCGAGATCTTGGGCTTGGTCGGCGAGTCCGGAAGCGGTAAAACCACGGTCCTAAAGCTTATCTCCGGCCAGATGGCCCCGCGCTCCGGAACCGTCCTCTACCGGGACGCCACCGGCGAGGAACTGGACCTCCATCTATTGTCCGAAGGCCGCCGGAGGCTTCTACTTCGAACGGAACTGGGCTTCGTCCACCAAAACCCCCGTGACGGTTTGAACATGAACGTTAGCGCCGGCGCCAACATTGCCGACCGACTCCTCTCCGGTGGCCTTCGCGTCTATGGCCAAGCCCGAAGCCGGGCCGGCGATTGGCTAACCAGAGTAGAAATTGCCTCCGAGAGGCTAGACGATCGTCCAGGCCAATACTCGGGTGGCATGCTCCAAAGGCTCCAGATCGCCAGGAACCTGGTGACCTCTCCCAGGCTGGTTTTCCTCGACGAACCAACTGGCGGTCTGGACGTTTCGGTCCAGGCCAAACTGCTGGACCTCATTCGCAACCTGGCCGGAACCCTAAAGCTGGCCGCGGTTCTGGTCACCCACGATCTGGCCGTGGCCAGACTTCTGAGCCAGAGACTGTTGGTAATGAAAGAAGGCCGGATCGTCGAATCCGGCCTGACCGATCGGGTCCTGGACGATCCCCAAGACCCCTATACCCAACTGCTTGTTTCATCGACGCTTGAGGCTTAACGCTCCAATCGCCAAACTATACCAAAGATTCGTCGGGCCCGGAGGCCCAAAGATCCCGGGCGCCAAAACGCCATAGACCCAAATGCCAAAACCAAACGACATAACCCCACCAGATAAGGCCAAACCGGTCAGACCCAAAGTCGTCGCCCACGAAAGCCAGACGCCGGAAAACAGGCTCATCGAAGCCATTAACCAGGAAATACTCAGCCGGGAGAACATGAGACTTAAAGCCCCCCAAGCCGCCAACGTAACCGTTCCCAAGGCCCCGCCCTTGGCCGTTCCCTTGGCCTCTGCCTTGGAAGCGCCTTTGGCCCCTCCCAGGGCCATGCGCCCGGCGACCGAACCCCTCTGGCCGGAAGCCCCTAGAACCGACGCCTTGGCCGGCGGACTGCCCTGGGACTTTTCTGAGGCGAGGCCACTGGAACCGCGGCTGGAACCCACCGAAATGGTTAAGGTCGAAAACTTGGCCAAGACCTTCGTTCTCCACCTCTCCGGACCGGCGGTGCTAAAGGCCCTGGAAGGCGTGTCCTTGAGCCTTACCGGCGGTAAGTGCTTAGCCCTGACCGGGCCCTCCGGGTCAGGCAAATCTAGCCTCTTACGCTGCCTTTATGGCAACTACCAAATTACTTCTGGGGAAATACTCATCAGGGATGGGGAAAGAATCGTCGCCCTAAGCCAAGCCACGCCCAGGGAGGTCATGGACCTTAGACTTAGGGCCATGAGTTACGTCAGCCAATTTTTGCGGGTCATCCCCAGGGTCAGCGCTTTGGAAGTGGTAGCCGAACCCCTTACGGCCCGGGGCTTA
>JAIRNQ010000134.1 GCA_031257955.1 Deltaproteobacteria bacterium
CGCAAAAACATGGGGAAGCCTCCATCTGTTTTGTTGCACCATGGCTTTTCATCGATTATACCGTAATAAAAGGCATTGTCAAGAAAAAAGTTCAATATGGTTGCACCACTCTCAACGGTCGCTAAAAAAAAAGAACTGCGATTTCACTATATTATATAGCTAGGAGGGTCGATTTTCCCTCCTAACTGTCCAAAACCGGCCTAAAGTTCTTGGGGGCCCCAAATCTGCCAGTTTTGTGGCCTCCCCAGGCCCACTGGCTAAGGCCTTAGGCCAAAGCCAGGCCGGGGTGGCCAGCCCTAAAGGGGCCCGGCCGGCACCTAGGGGAGCCGGTGGCCGCAGTCGCTGGCCAAGATGATGAAATAATAGGCTTTTAGGAAATTTGTGGGCTATTGCCCTCCGCCCACCTTACGATTACGGCAACAATGGGAAACTAGTCCGACGGTGGAAATGAAATCGATTTTAGGTTAATATTATACTTGACGGGTGGGTTGGCTTACGATGGCGAACAATAGGCTAACCCTCTCAGTTACGAGTTTAGAGACATTTGCTACTTTTTTCTGATTTACCAAAGCTTTAGGGCCCGTACGGTCCCGGCGGTTACCTTAACGGGGTAACCAATCCCCCTCCGGCCTGCGGCTAGCCCCGCTGGATCTTAATCTCGGGCGGCAACGCCAATCCGTTTTTTCCCATAATCCTTGGGAAGCCCGGCCAAGTCCGTTAGCGGCGATTTTTTCCAGCCCTGATGGGGGTGGTCGTGTGTTTTCCTTGATTGCGGGCGGTGCCCGGTGGCCGTCCGGCCATACTCGATAAAAAACGTTTTCCGGTAAAATGGGCCAAGCGATTTATATATGACCGATGCCGCTCCAGCGTATAAATCTCAGATAGATCCTTCCGAGACCAAACACCCCAAGGTTATGGTAGTCGACGACGAGCTGTTAAACCTAAAGCTGATCGCCGCCATGCTTAAGCCCCAGGGCTATGAGGTTATATTGGCCAACGATGGGAAGGAATGTTTGGCCAAGGCCCTGGCCGATCCCCCCGATTTGATCCTCCTTGACATAATGATGCCCGGAATGAACGGCTTCGAGGTCTGCGCCCACCTGAAAAAGGAAGAATCGCTGGCCCAGGTGCCCGTGGTTATGGTTACCGCCCTTCAGGACGTAAACGATCGGGTCAAAGCCTTGGACGAGGGTGCCGACGATTTTTTGACCAAGCCCGTGGACCGCATGGAACTTAGGGCCCGGGTTCGCTCGCTGCTTAAGGTCAAGGCCTACAACGACCACATGGTCAATTATCGGCAGGAACTGGAGAGCGAGGTTAAGCGGCGTACCCTAGAGCTGGCCAAGGCCCACGAGAAACTTCGGGGCGCTTCCTTGGAGACCATATTTAGGCTTTCGAGGGCGGCGGAATTTAAGGACGAAGACACCGGGGCGCACATTATCAGCATGAGCCGAATTTCGGCCAGGCTGGCTTCCCGTATGGGCTTAAGCGACCAAACCGTTGAAAGCATCCTCTACGCCTCGCCCATGCACGATATAGGAAAAATCGGCATTCCCGATAGAATTTTACTTAAAAACGGTCCCCTAAACGAAGAGGAGTGGAGTATCATGCGTCTCCACACCATATACGGCGGCCAGATCCTTGAAAACTCCGACATCGGATTTTTGCGTCTGGGCGAGGTCATCGCCACCACCCACCACGAAAAGGTAGATGGTTCAGGCTATCCCAAAGGCCTAAAGGGCCGGGAGATCCCCCTGGCCGGCCGCATCGTGGCCGTGGCCGACGTCTTTGACGCCCTTATGAGCCGGAGGCCTTACAAACCGGCCTTCTCAGTCGATCAGGCCATAAACATAATTAAGGAGGGCCGCGGTCGCCATTTCGACTGCGACGTGGTCGACGTGTTTCTGGGCGATTTGCCGGAGCTCCAGCGCATCTGGAACGCCAGCCAGGAAGAACATCAGATGGAGATGGCCGAGAATCTTAAACGATCTCTCTAGGCCGAATATCGCGGTTGGATTTAAACGGGCGGCCTAAAAAGCCGTCCTATTTTTTTCGCCGTGTCAAAATACCCAGGGGAACAAATAAACAGGCAATACGACATTAAAAATTCCCCGCCTGGGATATAAAAAAGGGCTTTTTGGCCTCTTTACCTTTTACGCCACCCGTAAACCACCGCTTTTGCCCAGGGGAACAAATAAACAGCCTATACGACACCAAAAATTCTTCGCTTGGGATATAAAAAATGCCTTTTTTACGACTTTATCTTTTACGGCACGGACAAACCGTCAATTATCAAAAATACGTCTTTAACGGCTGGACCGACGTGGATCTGACCGATGAGGGCCGGACCCAGCTGGACCAAGCCGTAGAGGCACTCAAGGGCCAGAAAATTGACGCAGTTTACTCAAGTGATCTCAAAAGGGCCGTTTACGGCGGGACAAATCTCGCCAAGGCCCTGGGTCTGGACCTTCGGGTGGAACCCAAGTTCCGGGAAGTCAGCTTCGGACTCTGCGAGGGCCTGACCTTCTCCCAAATAAAGGAAAAGTTCCCGGAACTGGCTACCGACATCTTAAAGCCCGACGGTGGAGAGTTCCAGTTCCCGGAAGGAGAGGGGGCGGCCATTTTTAGGCACCGGATCGCCGGCGCCCTGGACGAGTTGAAACGAAACCATCCCACCGGTTGCGTGGCCCTGGTTTGCCACGCTGGGGTTTGCCGAGCCGTCCTGGCCGAGGCCCTCCATCTCTCCAACACTATAATGTGGACATTGGATCAGGACTTCGCCTGCTTAAACGTTGTCGATTACTTCGAGGGCGGCGGCCTCCGAGTCCGCCTAATCAACGGCTACCTGGGCCCGAACGGTTACCTCGGTCCCGGCGCCGGCTTTGACCGCCTCGCCTACGTCCCCAATAGTTAATTTAGGGGGCCATAAAGTGCCGCGATCGGAAAGCCCGGTCCCGCCCGGTCCAGGAAGGGCCTGCCCGAGCCCCAAAAGGCGAGTTTTGGGGCCTCTTTCCCGTTTTCTAAACGGGGCAGCTATTTTTCTCCCCTGGGGCTAGTTGGCCCGTAGGGTTTTATTGGGGTTTTAGATGAGCGTAGATGGTGAGGTGAGCAAAGACATCCACCGGCCGGACCACCCAAATTCCGTGGGCTGGGTTAAACCGCAAAAGGTCGTGCTCTTTAAGGACGAGCCTTTTAAGTTCGAGGCCGGTGGCACCCTGGGCCCGATCGAGATCGAGTATGAGGTCTATGGAGAGCGTCGCGGCAACAATGTCATTCTGGTTTGCCATGCCCTAACCGGCGACGCCCACCTGGCCGGCTGGGACACCGATCCTCAGGGCCCAATCCGGGAATACCGCAAAACCAAGCCCGGCTGGTGGGATCAGATGGTCGGCCCCGGCAAGGCCATAGATACCAACCGTTTCATGGTTATTTGCTCCAACGTCTTGGGCAGCTGCTACGGGACCTCCGGGCCTTCCTCGATTAACCCGGCCACGGGCAAACCTTGGGGCCTGAAGTTCCCAGTGGTCACCGTCGGTGACTGGGCCCGCCAGCAGTACGAGCTTCTGAACTTCCTGGGCATCCACAAGATCCGGGCTGCCGTGGGCGGCTCCATGGGCGGCCAGATGGCCCTGGAACTGGGTTTGGCCTACCCGGATCTGGTGGACGACGTTATCGTTCTCTCGGCCGGCCACCGGGTAACCTCCCAGGGCTTGGCCTTTAGCGTGGTCGGCCGCCACGCCATTCTGAAGGATCCCGACTTCAACAATGGCGACTATTACGATGGGACCAGCCCGCTCTCCGGTCTGGCCGTGGCCCGAATGATGGCCCAAATCACCTACCTCTCCGAAGAAAGCATGGGCTTTAAGTTCGGCCGTAGGCTACAAGGCAAAGACAGCCCCGACTTTACCCTGACCGGCATCGACTTTGAGCTGGAAAGTTACCTAAACCACCAGGCCGAAAGCTTCGTCAAACGCTATGACCCCAATAGCTACCTCTATCTGACCAGGGCCATGGACTATTACGACGCCGCCGATAAATGGGGCGGCGGGGACATGGCCACCATGGCCGAGCGCCTCAAGGCCCGCATCATGGTCGTTTCCTTCTCTTCCGACTGGCTCTTCCCGCCTGAGCTTTGCCGGGAGCTAGTCTCGGGCATGTGCCTGGCCAGGCGGCCAATCACCTACGTGAACGTGCCCTCCCGTTACGGCCACGACGCGTTTTTAGTGGAAACGGAAACCGTAAAACGCCTGATAACCTGTTACCTGAAAAAGTCCTGACCGGGGAACCGGCCCCGCCCCAAAGCGGTCCCGTTTCAGAATTCAATTAAGTTGTTATTTAACCCAATGGGCAATTATCGGGTTTTTGCCATCAATCATAGTTAATCGGCCCGGAAAGTTTAACCGTTAAATTCGGGCTAGGAGGCGCGGCCTTGGCCAAGGAAAAGCCAACCAAAGACACCTTAACCCCCGATCTGGCCATCCTCGAGAAGGCGGTGGCCGATAACCGGGTCAACTTCGATCCCGAGCTCCTGGGCGCCCTCACCCAAGTCTACGACGAGACCGTTCCTTGCGAGTCCCTCCACCGCTGGCAAGACCGGGTGATAGTTAAGGAAATTCCCAAAGGGGCCTACGTTCTGGACTTAGGTTGCGGCCGGGGTGAACTCCTGGGTCAGCTCATCCGGGAGATGGAAGTCCACGGCCAAGCCGTGGAGGTGGACCCAGAGGCGGCCATGGCCGCCATGGAGCTGGGCGTCCCGGTCTTAAATATAGACATCTCTGAGGTTTTAAGTGACTTTAGCGACCAAAGTTTTGATTACATAATTTTAGAAAGCACGGTACAGACACTCTGGGAACCCCTAAGTGTCCTAAGCGAAATACTTAGGGTGGGTAAACGTTGCGTGGTATCCTTTCCCAATTTCGGCCACTGGCGCACCCGTTACGATCTGGCCGTTAAGGGCCGCATGCCGGTCACCGAAAGCCTCCCCTTCCAGTGGTACGACACCCCCAATATCCGAGTCTTAACCGTCTCGGATTTCATGGACTGGTGCGCCAAAAACAGCGTTAAACTTATCTGCGCCTATGGCCTTATCAACGGGCGAGTCCGCTGCATAACCGAAAAGGACAACCTCATGGTCGAAGAGGCCTTGATGTTCTTTAGCCGGGATTAACCCCTTGGACCCTAATCCCATTCGTCCGGCTTCACCACGACCACGGCATTCCAGCCTCTTTCTGGGTACCGGGGCCCTTTTGGCCATAAGGCCATGACCTTATGGCCAAAATTTTATCTTGACTAATTGACTCTTTCGTGGTTTAATTGACGAGTCGTTTTACAAATAAAGATGTCTCGAAATATTGGAACCGTTCTAGTCGTTACGAGAATCTTTTAAATTTTAAGTTAATAAAAGGATAGCCATAAGACAACAGTAAATCAATTTTTGTTTTAAGTTAAATAATTATTTTTTTTGTAAGTTAATTGATGATAATAGCGATATAATTTATGTTATATCTCTGTGTTCTTCAATTTTTTTTGTTTTATCGCTAAAAAAAATCGTCTAGTTTCCAACGTTTAGCCCAGTTTCATACGACTCGAAAGTTTTACTGTTTGGGTTACCCAACCTAAGCTCCCAGATCTGGATCGCTAGGTAGATTGAAAAAAATTCGTAATATCGAATTTTATTACCATTTTTTTGAAAAAAATAAGTTGACAAGCTGTTTTCATAGAGATATAATTA
>JAIRNQ010000178.1 GCA_031257955.1 Deltaproteobacteria bacterium
GATGGTCATGTCGTTTGGCCACGGTCCCCGAGGGCCAATCGTCCTGGCGGGCCCTGGCCTTTCCTCCTTGGGGTGTGGCGGCCCGGGGCAACGTTTGGGCCGGGGGCCGGCCGGATGAAGGTTTAAAGGGGACCCAAGAAAAGCGACCGTTTAGGAGCTTTTCTTGGAGCGTTGGGGCTTTTGGCCGCCGGCCATGGCCTTGTTCGATTCGGGCTTGGCTTTTAGGCGCGGGCTGTAGTAGGCCAAGAGGGCCTTGCGGACGAGTTCCTGGCTGGCCAAGTTGACCCTACCGTCGTGAACGATTACGGCGGCCAGGGCCAGGGAATCCTGGGTGGCCGGATCCGGGTCGAGAGAGTCGGCCGGGGCGGCGAAGGCCACGAACCAATCGACCTTGGATCCATTTTCGTCGTTGATGGTGCCGCTTTTCCCACCCAGGATAAGCTTGGAAAGGACGGGGTTGCGGTTGACGTCGGAGAAGTGTTTGCGGCCGGTGCCTTCCGAGAGGGCGGCCTGCATGAGGAGCGATATTTCCTCGGAGGTCTGAAGGGAGACGGCTTTGCCCAGAAGGGTGGGCCGGTTGCGGTAAAGGACCTTGTCGTTTATGTCGGAGACTTGGCTGATGATGGTCGGCTCGTATAGATCCCCGCCGTTTAAGGCGATGGAGGCGATCAGGGCCCCGTGGACCGGGGAGAGGCGGGTTTCGCGGTTAAAGCCCGAGGCCAACTCGGCCAGGCGGAAGGTGTCTTCGGGATCGTCCCCCAGGGCAAAGGAGGAAGCCGAAAGCGGTAGCTCAAAGGCCAGGCTTTCGTTAAAGCCGAAGCTTTCGGCCATCTCTTCGAGATCGGAAGGCAGGAGGCTAAAGGCCCCGAGTTTGCCAAAAACCGAGTTGATGCTTTCGGCGAAGCCGTCTTTGAGCGTGGCCTTGTGGAGGCCCT
This sequence comes from Deltaproteobacteria bacterium, assembly GCA_031257955.1. Lineage (GTDB taxonomy): Bacteria > Desulfobacterota > Desulfarculia > Adiutricales > Adiutricaceae > JAIRNQ01. The sequence goes on from JAIRNQ010000178.1 coordinate 936, forward strand.
CGTCGGGGCCCTTGGCCAGGTTGGCCTTGTAGAGGGTGTGCTTGGCCCCGTCGTAGGCCACGGTGGTCATGGCGTTAAAGTTGGCCCTCTCCACGGCCGCCGCGGCGGTCACTATCTTAAAAACGCTGGCCGCCGGAAAGCCGCTCTCCAGGGCGGCGTTCCCTTCGGGGTTTCCGGCGCCGGCCAGGGCCAGGATCTTGCCGTTGGCCGGATCAAGCACGACCAGGGCGGCCCGTATGGCCCCGGAGGCGTTAACCCACCTCTGGGCCTTGGTTTGGAGATCGGGATCGAGGGTGGTCTGGACGAAAAGGGGCTGGCCGTCGTTGTCGAAAATTTCAAAGTAGGCCTCCCCCGCCACTTCCAGGTCCCGGGGGCCCAACAGATCGGCCAGTTCTTCCTTGGCCATGTATTTGGGCGGCGGGGGCGGGGGCGAGAGGGTCCCGGAGAGGGAGGCCGGCGGAGTCGCGGCCGGTTTGGCGGTAACCAAGCCCCGGCCCTTGGCCAGGCCCGAGACGAGCAAGGCGGCGGTCATGACCAAACCGACGAAGGCCAACGACTTGAGCGTTCTTTCCCAGCTCATCGGGGGCCCCCGATAAGGTCCAGGCCGCCCAGGTAGGGTTTGAGGGCCTCGGGGACGGTCACGGTGCCGTCGGCGTTTTGGTAATTCTCCAAGATGGCGACCATGGTCCGGCCCACGGCCAGGCCGGAGCCGTTTAGGGTGTGGGCGAACTCCAGTTTGGCCCCTTGCTCCCTCCGAAAGCGGATGTTGGCCCGCCTGGCCTGGAAGTCGGTAAAGCAGGAGCAGGAAGAGATTTCCCGGTAGACCCCGGGCCCGGGCAGCCAAACCTCAAGATCGTAGGTATTGGCCGAGGCGAAGCCCATGTCACCCGAGGAGAGCAGCACCACCCGATAGGGCAGGTTAAGCTTTTGGAGGACGGACTCGGCGTCGTTGGTGAGGCTCTCCAGGGCCTCCCAGGAGTCTTCGGGTTTGGTAACCTTAACCAGCTCGACCTTGTCGAACTGGTGCATGCGGATCATGCCCCGGGTGTCCCGCCCGGCCGCCCCGGCCTCGGCCCTAAAACAGGGGGTGTAGGCCGTAACCTTGATGGGCAGGTCGGCGGCCTCCAGGGTCTCGTTCCGGTAGAGGTTAGTCAGGGGAACCTCGGCCGTGGGGGCCAACCAAAGATCAAAATTTTCTATCTTGAAACTGTCTTCGGCAAACTTGGGGAGCTGGCTGGTCCCGTAGAGCGACTGGGAATTGATCAAGGCCGGCGGCCAGACCTCCCCGTAGCCGTGCTCTTGGGTGTGCAGATCCAGCATAAAATCTATCAGGGCCCGGTTGAGGCGGGAGAGGGCCCCGTAAAGGACGGCGAAGCGGCTACCGCTGATTTTGGAAGCCCTGGCGAAATCCATGAGGCCCAGAGCCTCGCCCAGCTCGAAGTGGTTCTTGGGCTCGAAGGGAAAGGAGGGGATCTGGCCCCAGCTGCGGACGACCAAGTTTTGGCTCTCGTCGCCCACCGGGACCGACTGGTCGAAAAGATTGGGGATGGCGGCCAGAATGGCCTTTTCTTCCTCTTCCACCGCCGCCACCTCGGGATCGATTTGCTTGATTCTTTGGGAGAGCTCGCGGTTTTCGGCAATCAGCTCGTCGGCCTTTTGCCCGGCCCGCTTAAGGGCGGCCACCTGGTCGCTGGCCGCGTTGCGCTTGGCCTTTAGCTCCTCGACCGTTTTAAGGAGGTTCCGGCGCTTAAGATCGAGCTCCTCGAAACCGTCCAGGGCGGCGGGATCCTGGCCCCTGGCCACCAGCATCTTCCGAACCAGATCGCTTTGGTCGCGGACCAATTTCAAATCAAGCATAAGCTCTCCGTTGCCCCGTTTTTGGGATGGCGCTCTTAGGGCGATTTAGCCACTTTTGGGCCGGCTGGGCCTCGGCCCCGAGTCCGGACTATAGGCCGGCCAACCGGGGCCGGCTCGCCGGCTAAATGGGATCGGCTTGGGGGACCGGATCCGGCACCGGCTGGAAGGGGGGGCCGGATCTTGAAAAGAGGCGGACCATGGGCACAAATTTAAAGCGTATATTCCCTACTTTATTAGTTAAATATCATAGAGAGCGGCATTCTAAATTGGAATCGACTCTGAGGTGTACCTAAGCCTGAGATATCATAATATGAATTTAGACGTTAGTCAATAGCTTTGTAGGATAATTTTTACCTGATCTCTCGAATTTCCTGGTTTTAAGCAAAAGGCGGTAAAAAATTGAGTAGCCTATGACGGCGCTGAGTTTACGAAGGACCGTAAATTAAAGTTATCGGGGAAACGCTATTTGGCGTTAGCGAATAACTTTGCCACATAGGGCAAATATTACCGCCTCCCGACCGGGGCCCGGGAGGCGGAAGTTGGGACGGAAAACCGTCGGAACCGTCACTGGCCGAGGGCCAAGCCCAACGGCTTGGCCGGGGCGGGCAAATTAACGCAGAACGTTAATTTGGCCGTGCTTGCGGGCCGGGGCCCGGGGGACCTCGCCCTCTATGCGGCCGACGCAGCAGGAACCGATAACCTTATGGGTCTTGGGGAAGCCCAAGCCGGTCAGGTATTTCCTAAAGCCCGGCTCGTCGCAGATGGCCCCAAGCTGGTTGATCCAGCAAGCGCCCAGGCCCAGGCCATGGGCGGCCAAGAGGATGTTGCCCAGAACCAGGGACCCGTCCTCCACGGGACAAACCGAGACGTCGGGGTTAACCCCGACGATGACGAAGAGGGGGGCGTTTCGGTAATTTATGGTGTAGGAGGGGCTGCCGACGAAATCCTTGTAGCGATCGAAGCCGGGGACCTGGGCGGCCTCCTTGACCTGGGCGTCCAGGGCCCGAATCCTCTCGAGGCCCAAAAGGGCCAAGATATACCAGGCCTGGGTGTTTCTGGCCGTGGGGGCGTAGCTGCCGGCTTGCAAAATGGCATCCATCTCCCCGTCGCTGACCGGCTCTTCGGAATACTTTCTCACGCTTCGTCTGCCCAAAATGGCCGCTAGTACTTCGTTCATCGTCGTTACCTTTTTCCTTTGGCCGTAGCCAACTGGGTTAAGGGTGGGGCCCGGCCGCCGGCCAAGGCGCTGGGGCCATCGGCGCCCGCGAGGCCCAACGGGGCCTTACGGGCGCTATTCGTAGGGTTCGGCCACGGGGTCGTCAAAGCCCTTGATAAGGGGGCCGACCTCCACCGGGGGCCCGGCCGGGGCGGCCGGGGAATTGCGGAAGGGATCGAGGTTGGTGGCCTCGACGGGCCAAACCTCCGGCCACATGGGATGCGGCAGGAGGGTTTCCAGCCTGGGGTCCACGGCCAGGGGTATGAGCCTTTGGTAGAGCATTACGTAAGGCTTTTCTTGGGTGGCCAGCATGGCCAAACGCCTGAGGGTCATGTCCCGATCGGCCGGGGTGGCCAAGTTAAGTTCGTTTATGTAGGCATCGGCGTCCTGGTTCTCGAAACGGGCCGGGTTGCCGGCCACGGAAGAGCGGGAGTCGAGAAAACGGCCCAACCACATCTCCGGACTGGGGAACTCGGGCCGCCGGAAATCGATTAGGAGATCCCAGTCGGCTTTCTCCAATATCCCCTTTCCGTGCGCCCCGGTCAAGGGAACCAGCCGGACGGGTATGTTAAAGGCGGAATACCTTTCGGCCAGCCGTTCGGCGTCGGCCTTGCCGCCGGGGTCGGTCGAGTGGAAGGCCAGATCCAGGGGGACCCGCGAGGGCCCGATCTGGGAGAGGTTAACGCTGGCCCTCTTTTCCAGCGACTCGGGGTCAAAACCTTCCGAGAGCGAGGCTCTGGGGGCAAAACCGGCCGGAAAGACGCTGGTGGGCCGACCGGCCGGAACCGGGCTCTGGAGGGTAACCCGGGCCAGATTGGCCAGCGCTTCCCTGACCCCTATCATCTTCAGGTAAGGCCGGGTCATGTTAAAGGCCAAGTACCTGGTCTCGAAGGACGGGGCCATAAGGCCCTTGGCCGGGCCGGCGTAACCGGCTGGGGGCCCCACCCCCCAGGCCAGGTGGACGGCCCCGGAAGAGACCAAATCGAAGCGGGTCGGGTCCTTGGGCTCGTAGAGGAATTCCACCCGGTCCAGCCGGGGGATGGAAGGCAAATCGAGCCGAAGTTTGAGGCTAATCTGACCCGGCTTAATCTCGTCTATGACGAAGCGCCCGGAACCCAAGGTAGCCTTGTCCAGATAACCCGTCCCCTGCCGCTCCAGGCCCGGGCTGATCAGTGAGGCCATGGGGGTGGTCAGCGAGGCCAAAAACGGCGGGAAGGGCTGGGTCAGGTAGAGCCTGAAGGTATGCGGGCCCAGGATCTCCATGTATTTTAGGAAAGGGAAAAAGGTCTTCCCGGTCTGGCCGGCCATGAGCCGGTCGAAGGTGTAGAGGGCGGCCCGGCTGTCGACCGGGGTACCGTCGGTGAAGGTCCGGCCCTCCCGGAGGGTGATGGTGTAAATGAGCCCGTCGTCGGAGACCCGGTAGGTAACCGCCGCCGACTCGGCGTTGTCCAACTCGGTAGTCCCCGGCTTTAAGTCAAAGAGGCGCCGGTAGCTGGTCATGATTATGGGCCAGGCCGCCGGATCGGGAGGGTATTGTTGCGGATCCAGGCTCTTGGGCTGGGTCGGGTAGGCCAGCCTTAGGGTATCGGCCCGGGCCGGGACTGTCGTTAGCCCGCCCAAAAACGCCAGGGTCGCCAATAACGCCAGGGTCGCCAATAACGTCAGCGCCGGCCGCCCGAAGGTCTTTGGCCAAGGGGACATTTTGGAACCCTTCGCCCCCCTCGGCCTACATGTAGGCCAGGGAGGGGCCCAGGGCGCCCAGGCCCCAGATAAAAATCCCGTAGATAAAGAAACCGAAGAGGAAGACGAAGGCGGCCAGGGCGCAGAGGACCTCTTGGCCCTCCAGTCTTTGGTACATATCCTTCAAGGCCTTCAACCAGGCGCCCCGCCAGGGGCTTACGATAACGAAAACGAGGGTCGATATGGGGGAGAGCCCCAGGTAGATAAACCTTTCTTTGAGGAGAAAATGGCTCTTGAAGAGCCCCGTGACGTAGATGACCGTAAAGAAAGCGGCCACGGTCAGGATGTAGCCGCAGTGCCAGCGCAAGAACCGATTGAGCTTGAGGCGGACGCCCGGGTCGGAATCGAAAAGTCGCAATGGCCACCTCGCCGGGGGACGGCCCCGAAACTGAGCGTGTTATAATGGGCCTTCAACTGGCCAGCCCCAGCGGCTTTAAGGCCGCCCAACTTAGCCGGGGACGGGACCCGGCTAGGATGATTTTACCGCAGCCGGGCGGCTAAAGTCCACATTGGTATAAGGGGCAACAGTTAGAGTATTTGTTGTCTGTTTAGCCGGTAAAATCGAAAGCTTTGCCGGGCTTTGGAAATAGGGGCGACAAAATGGCCGGGGGAGTGATCCCCCGGGAGTTTTATTGGCCTTCAATTTGCAAGGTTAGGGCCAGGAAAGCCCGGGCGGTATTTTTGGCCGACAAATCTTTTGCCGGCCAAATTTGCGCCGGCAATACTTTCGCCGATAGAGCTTGCGCCAATAGTTTTCGGGGATTAGGGTCGGGAAAGCGCCGGCGAAACTTTCGCCGGGAGAGCTTTCGAGAGATTTTTTTTGAGGCCGCCGATGAGCGAAGAAACCAAGGACCTAGATAACCTGGGCGGTGCCCCGGGGCCGGACTCGGAAGGGCCGGGGTTACCTCCCCCGGGCACTTCGCCCGATCTGGAAAGCCTGGTCATGGGCGAGCCGGAGATCCCGGCCATGGCCGCCAGCTCTAGGCTCAACACCTTCGGCGCCCGCAAGTCCCCGGCCCCCAATCCCGACGAGGGCGAGTCCTTGGACATGGCCGGCGATTCCGTGGGCGGTCTTTCGGCGGGAGCGGGCATGGTCGGCCCTTCCTCGGATCTGGCCGGAAACGGCGTGGGCGACTCGGCCGCCGTGGCCTCTATGGATTTGAACCCTCCCGGGGCCGGTCCGCCCAAAAGCGGCAACGCCGTCACCAGGGCCTTGGCCGAAACCTTTGGGGCCATAGCCAGGATCTGGAAAAAAATTCCGCCCATCGAGGACATCTTCGACATGATCCTCACCTCCTTTGGCTTTCAGCGCAAACCGGCCAGCATGTTAAAACGGGCCCAAAGTTTGGCGGCCAAGGGACGCTACGCCGACGCCATAAAATGGTTTAGGGACATACTTTATTTGCGGCCCCTGACCGTCAGCGCCTATGACGGGCTGGGCCGGGTTTACTTCCGGATGGGCCTGACCGAGGAAGCCAACCGCGAGTTCACCATAGCCGACTCCCTGGAGCGGCTGGTCAACAACCGCGACGACCTGGACGCCGCCTGCTCGCTGGCCAAGGCCTTGCTCGATCGCAAGCAATCCAAGATGGCCGTCTCCCTGCTCGAGCCGGTGCTCATCGCCCACTTCTACACGCCCAATAATTCCGATCTCCTCAAGCGCATGGGCCTACTTTACGCCGATCTGCGCTCCACCAAAAAACTCTACCAGGTCTACGAGGCCGGGCTGGCCCAGCACCCGGACGATCACGAGTTCTATATCCTCAAGGGTAACCTGGACGTCAAATTTGGCCGCTCGGCCGAGGGCGAGAAGCTTATCCGCTGGGGCCGCCTCATGGGCCGTCTTAAGGACAACCCCTCGGACGTCAACGCCCTGATGTCCTTCGGCGAGCTGTGCATCAAGGAAAACCGCCTGGACGACGGCCTTAGGCACCTGGCCCAGGCCGCCACCCTTTCCCCGGACAATAGTGGCATCCGCTGGCGCCTATTTAACCTCTACCAGAAACTGGGCCAGTACCCCGAGGCCCTGCGTTACTTTCTGGAGGTGGTGGCCATCGATCCGGACAACGAGGAACTTAAATACAAACTGGCCGACTTCTACCGCAAGAACCGCCATTACGAGGAGGCCCTGGAGATCTTCAAGAACCTGGCCGCCAATCACCCCCGCCAGCCCAGGCCCAGGGCCATGATGGCCAGCCTCCTCCAGGACATGGGCCAATTCGACGAGGCCCAAAACCTCAAGGCCTTGGCCGATACCCTGGCCATTGGCCTCAAGCCCAACCCCGACCACAACGAAACGGTCACCTTCATGAAATACCTCTTCAGTATCCACCAGCAGGCCGAGGCCCTGGAGTGGCTAAACCGGGGGCTTTCCAAGTGGCCTTACCACGGCGAACTTATCATCACCAAAGTTAAAATTCTCTATAACGAGTACCGTTACAAGGAAGCGGTCAGCCTCCTCAAGCGGCTCATTTCCGTCAAGCACGACATGGCCGAACCGCACATGTGGATCGCCATGTGCTACCAACGCCTGGGGAACCATATGGCCGCCCTGGCCGAGGCCCAGCTGGCCACCCGACTGGCCCCCAAGAGCTTCACCAGCCACAAGGTCCTGGGCGACATCCTCAAAGAACAAAAGAAAGTCAGCCAAGCCAACGCCGCTTACGAAGTGGCCGATATGATCCGCCTCTCCCAGACCAAGTCCGGCACCGCCGCCCGCTAAACCCCCCAAATGCCTTAGCGTCCGGGCCTTTGGGGCCGCCCATTTCACCCACCAAAAGTTTACCCGACCACAAATTACCCAGACTGGCTTGGACTAAACTGGTTTGGCTTTAGCCCTGCCGCCCCGCCTCCCCTTTACCCCACCGGGGTAACGGGGAGGAAGGGGGGCGGTTATGGGTGGGGGAAATATTTTTGGTAAGATTAGGCAATTTTTAGTTAATTGGGACTAGGCGGGAGGTAATTAATTGACGGGTTGAGCGATAGGGGCATTATTTTGGGCAGATTTTGGTAGGTGGAAAGATAAGGCAAGTATGAAGCGGGTTTGGTGAGGGGGGTTGTGGGGAGGCTGGGGCGAGACTTTTGGTAATTTTATTTGTAATTATAGGTAAGTATTAAGTCCTTGATTAGAATATAAAAAGTTTGCCAAAGGGGCAAAGCGGACGCCAAGACCCGGAATTAATGGAAAAATGATTTACCGCGGGATGAGTAAATTTTTTGTAACGGGAGAGGAAAATTTTGGACATAAATACGCGTAAATTTTAAAGAATCATTTATGCAATTATCAACGATCATTGTTAGTGGGCTATACGGCTAGAATTTGAGTTTTGTGGTAAATTTTAAGCCTAAATATTTAAACCATCTCTAATTTACAACCGTGAAATGACTCTCGATATTTTGCCCGAAAGCCAGTAATATTAGTCTATACAACTTGGCGCCGTTCATTTACGCGATCATGCAAAAAAGGCGATTTCTATTTTATTCCAGCGGTTATAAGCAATTTCGCAATCTGGCCAGTATTTTTTTCCGCCCCGAGGGCCCTGGGATTCGGAAGAGAAATCCGCCTAATCTACCGAAAAATAAGCCAAAAATCTGGGCCAAAAATCACCCATGATGGAATTATGGATTGTAACATTATCGATAAGCGGTTTAACCATAGCAAAGTTTATTTAATTCGCATATATACAGATCAAGGAACCATACTTACAATTCCCTTTGGGTCTCCCAAAATGGCCCCAGATCTCGAAAACTATTGTTAATTTAGGGTATTAAAATCGGCCTCAATTATTTTTTGCAATTTTGCTAAAAATTATCTTGAGTTGAAAGGTTGTAAGTGGTAACATACCATAAAATTTCAGAATCCTTTGATCCTGAACGAATTTGACCGGAAAAGGGCCCCAGCGGCTTTTTTCCCATAACGCCAGCCGACCGGAAGCCAAGGTCGGTTGCCGGGCCAGGAGCTTCGGCCCGGGGGTGGCGCGGCCGGCGCCAGGATTTTTGGCCGACCCGGACACGGGACCGAGCCAAAAAGGGACTAACTTTATGGGTTAGATCCCACATTCGCATCTCATTCGAAAGTAGGGAATGATGACCGTCACAAAAGAAACCATCATCAAAAGCATCGTCAATTCCACCGGGTGGAACCGAGCAGACTCGAAAAAGGCTATGCAAAAGCTTTTAGCCATCATGTTTAAGGCCCTTAGTAATGGTGAGGACATCCTTATTTCGGGCTTTGGGAAATTCAAAGTCCTTCACAAAAACGCCCGCTTGGGGCGAAACCCCCATACCATGGAAGAAATCAGACTCAAGGCGAGGAAAGTCGTTAGCTTCAAGGCCTCCGAGAACCTCAGGCGCAAAACCAACCTCGGCACTAAAGAGCTGGAGCCGCTCCCCTTGGCCGACGACGACGATTCCTACGAGGAACCAACTGAGGAATATCTCGACGACGAAGACGAAGACGAAGACGACGAGGAATAGACCTTAAGCCGCCGGCCGTTCCGGATTCGGTTCCGGGGTGGGCCTGGCGTCCTGGCCGACCCTCGGCTTTGGTCGCCTTGAGCCCTTCCCACCGCTTACGGGCGATGGGAGGCTAAGAAATTAGTTTGTCATTGTCCATTAACGATTGCCAGTTAGTCCCCTACTAGATATGAAACTACCCGCCCCCGTGGCCTTTAGGCGCGAAGGCGGGTTTTTTTACGGCCGTTCCGGCCGGGGATCGTCGGGTGGAAGGGCCGGCCGGGTGGAAAGGGCTGGCCGGGTGGATGGGCCCGGTGGGCGGAGAGCCGTAGGGTAAATTTTCATTAACGACTGCCCGTTAGGACCAAGCTTGAAACGAAAATACCCGCCTCGTGGCCTTGGGGCCCGAAGGCGGGTAATTTAAGCGACCGTTCCTACCGGGTGGAGAACCGGAGGGCCCGGCGTGGGACCGGACGGGCGTGAACGGGTGGGGTTATTTCTTGAGGGGTTTCTTGTCGCTGGCCACGACCGCCCTAAGTTCCCGGCCGACCCTAAAGAACGGAAGTCTCTTCGGGGGCACGTCGATGGCCACGCCCGTCTTGGGGTTGCGGCCAGAGTAGCCGGGGTAATCCTTGACCCTGAAGGAGCCCAGGCCCCGGATCTCGGTCCTCTCGCCTTCGGCCAAGCCGTCGGCGATGGTGTCGAAAAAGGCCTTGACTATCAAGGCCGATTCCTGATGGGAAACTTTAAGTTCCTCGGCCAAGGTGTCTACCAACTGCGACTTGTGCATTTACCTTCCTCCTAAAAACGGCCCGCCGGACCGGACTCCTTGGGGGGTCCGGACGAGAGAGGGCCCTGGCGGCCATGCCCGTCGGGGAGGCGATTCCCCTTGGGCGCGTAAGGCGTAAGGACCAAGCCAATAGCTACCGGGCCAAGAGGCCGGTTTTGGGGGCCTGGAGGGGCTCCAAAGGGCCGGTTTTGGGGGCCTGGAGGGGCACCAAAGGGCCGGTTTTGGGGGCCTGGAGGGGCCCCGGAGGGCCGGTTTTGGGGCTTACGGCGCCCTAGGCGCTTTACGCGTGACCGAAAACAATATACATGGAAAGGGTTATAATTTCAAGAAATTTTGGGGTTGGTTTCAACGGGGGTAAAAAGCGTCCATTTTTTGGGTACTAAGATGGATTTATTTTCCAATTACTTGGATATATGGAGATTTAACTTGCCTTACCCAGCTTTCCAAAAAATAACCTCCCGGGATTACTAACATTGCGGCCTTTTTCTCGAAGGTTAGATTAAGGTTAGATTCCTGGGGACCGTCGATAACCCCGTTTGGTGGTCGTTTCGTTTCTATCCCCCGACGGGGGACAATTTTTAACTCCCTACCCCTTGGGGGTAGGCGGTTAAAAATTGGGTGGGGGGCTTTTGGGGAGGCCGACGGGCTGGGTGAAGTCGGTCAGGCCGTACTTGCCCAGGTAAGCGGCCTCGTAGTTGGCCAGGCTTTCGGTGACCCGTTTGACGTATTCGGAGCTTTCGGCGAAGGGGAGCGTTTCCACGAAAAGGTCTAAGGGGCGTTCGGGGTGGGCCTTCATGAAGGCCTGGACGTTAAAGGGCCCGCCGTTGTAGGCGGCCAGGGCCAGCGACTGGCTGCCGAAGGCGGCCTGGAGCCGGGCCAGATAGTTTGAGCCGTAACGGACGTTTAGTTCCGGATCGAAGAGATCGTCTTCGCGAAAGTTGGTGTCGCCCTGGAGGGCGGCCAGTTTCAGGGCCGTGGAGGGCAAGAGCTGCATGAGGCCCCGGGCGTTGGAGGCCGAGACCACCTCGGCTTGGAAGGCGCTTTCGGTGCGGATGACCGAGAGGATCAGCTGTGGGGGGAGGCCCAGTTCCCGCCAGGCCCGCAGGACGGGCCTTCCATAGACCAGCGGGTGGTTCCAGCGGGATCCGCCAAAGCCCTGGGGGGCCTTGAGGCGGTTCATCAGGGCCACGGCCAGGCGATAGTCGCCGCCCATG
>JAIRNQ010000185.1 GCA_031257955.1 Deltaproteobacteria bacterium
TTCTGCCTTTCGCTTCCATCGCCTTTACCTCACATCGGCCTGTGACCAAAATCGTCCCTCTCTTCGGGATCACCCTCCTCCAATGGGTCGGTCCCTTCTTTGGGAACGGTAGCTATCGTTGTTTCCACTTTGGGCCTTAAGCCCTCAGACTTGGTCGGCCCGCCCCGGCCGACCGCGTCGATCCCTGGCGCCCCGGCTACGAGCGGGGCGGCCAGTAACTCGGCTTCGTCCCTGGGCCCGCCCCGGCCGACCGCGTCGATCCCTCGCGCCCCGGCTATGAGCGGGGCGGCCAGCAACTCGGCTTCGTCCACCTTCTCGCGCTTAAACCTAAACCAAGCCGGCGGTTTGAGCGCCCGTTTACTAAAGGCGCGTGAATTTGTGCCGGGATAATTTTGGCGCCTAAAGTTAATGAGACCGTCACGGCTAAGTATCCTTTGGGAATCTTGCCCGGTCATTTCCAAAAGCAGTCGGTCGTTTAAACCAACCGCTGCCAGGCTGGCCGCGGCTGAGCTGGCCGCAACTGGACTGCCCCAGTCGCGAGAGCGTGCCCGCAGCCTTTCGGCGGCGGCCAGCAGGGCCTCGGTCCATGAGACCTGGCCCTTGAGGTGAAGGATTTTGTAAAACGGCGGTCGAGCCTTAGTCTGGCCTTGGGAGCTGCCTTGAGGCCTGTTTTGGGACCGGCTGGGCCCGCGGCCGATCTCGCCCCCGTAGGTTTTTTCACGGCTGGGCCCGGGGCCGACCTCGCCAGCGTCGGCTGTTTCCGGGCCGTCAAGAAAGGGGAAGCTCCAGGGTCCTTCCATGAAGCCCAATTCCGGGTCGGGGCCGAAGGGGTTGCCGCTATTGGCTAGCCACTTGGCCAGGGAAGTGTTTCCGCAAATAATCAATCGCTTGCCCTCCAGGAGTCCGCGGGCATAGCTGTCAAAGTAAGGCATCTGGCTGGCCAGGACCGTCTCTTCCGGAAACAAAGCCTTGATAACCAAGGCGTCCATGGGTAGGCGGGTAAAGAATATCCACTGGCCGGGCCCCTCCAAGAGATAATGCCCCTTAAAGAATTTGCTCCCGCTCAGGGGCATGGGCACCCAGTCCTCCGATTCCGTTTCCGGTACCTCCGTCGGTACCGCCCTTATTTCATCATTTGTTACCTCCTTTGGGGCCGAAGGCGCCATCGGGCTTAACGCCGGTCTCGGTGCCGGACTTAACGCCGGTCTCGGTGCCGGACTTGGCGCCGGACTCGGTGCCGAACTGGACGCCGGATTTGGCATCGGATTTGACGCCGGTCTCGGTGCCGGACTTGGCGCCGGACTCGGTGCCGAACTGGATGCCGGATTTGGCGTCGGATTTGACGCCGGACTCGGTGCCGGACTTGGCGTAGGACTTGACGCCGGATTTGGCGCCGGTGTTGTGGCCAGTTTTGGCTTGGGAGTCAGAGCTGGCATTTTGATGAACCTGGGCCCGATTACGAGCCCATTGGCTTTGGCCAAGGCGACGGTTTTCCGATCGACTTTGGGCCCCAAGATATTTTTCCGCCCGGCTTCGGATTCCGAAGCCGCCGGGGGCTCGGCCTCGGCGGGCGGGGGTTCGCGGGGGCTGGGCACGGTCGCCCAGAAAGAGTTGTCTTCGCCATCGGAGGCTCTGGTCCAGGATCCGGAAGCCTCCTGGGCCTGGGGGTCCCAGGCTAGGTAGCCACGCCAGCCAAGGCAAGGAAAGACGACGCGGCCATGGACGTCGGGGTAAAAGTAACCCCGGCGGTAGAAGAGTTCGAGTATCGGGGCGTTTAAGCCTGTCCCCTGGGTTAAGGGTATTTTGGCCGTGGGCCAGAGTGAGCGGTTGGGTTTGGGTGGCCGGGGGAGAGGCGCCTCGGCGTACTCCCGCAAAAAAATCCCGGCCGCCAGATCGCCGCCGTAAAAACCCGGCGGTAGAGAGTTCCAGGTTAGGTGGGCCTTGTCCGGGGCGTAACCCATCAGGTGGGCGGCCAGCTCGTAAATGCCCAGTCCGTCGGCCCCGGCGGCTTTATCCTCCCACCATTGGTCCTGGCCCCGGATGTATTGGCCTTTGGGGAGACGGGCCGACCAGTTTTGGCCGTCCGACTCGAAGTCTTTGTCGGCCAGCTCGAACATGTTCTCCAACAGAAACAGCGGGTGGGTGGCCATGTGGACGGGGCTGTCTTCGTCGGACATCAGCATGTCATCCAGGCCATCGTTGGCTTGGTTTAGAAGTTGGTGTTTTCCGATTTTTTCCCGGAAGCGTTCGGTCTCGACCCCCATCGACGATATGACTATCTCGTCGGATTGGCGAAGAAACTCGGCTCGCGGGAGCGTCTGGGGAAAGTGCCGATCGAAGGTCTCCCGGTCCTTTAGGGGCTCGGGTGGGGTCGAGGCGGCCATGATCGGGCCAAAATCTTTCGCTTGCGCGTCCTTGGCCCGTTGGTAAAAACTCTCCCTGATATTGTCCGTGCCTTCGAGTCCATGGCACTGGAGAAGAAAATCGGCCGTTTGACAGCCGGCGTTTTGCATGAACATGGTGTAGGATCTAACCAGCCCAGCTTCGGTAAACGGGAAGGGCCAGTCCAGCCCCTCTTTTTGGCCCCAGGCTGAGGGTCCTTCCCGGACTATGACGTGGAAGTGGGGCCGTTCTTCGTCCAGGTGGAAGACGGCGCTGACCATGGCTTCCCCAAAGACGGCGTCGGCCCAGGCCATGGTAAAACCCAAGAATCTTTGGACGTTGAGGCTTTGGAAATTAGAGTGAAGCTCGCTCTCCGTACCCCAAGGGAGGCCGGCTTCGTCGGGTGTCGGCCCGTCCGGGGGGCCCAGTTTTTCGCCTGGCCACGGAATTTCAAACACCCCCTTGGCGCCCTCCATAATATAGGAATAAAAGGGGTGGGCGACCGGCAACTTCCCTATGGCCTCGGGGTTTTTGGCCATAAACTCGGCCCGTACCGTCTCCACGTCTCCCACCAAGGCGCCGCACAGCTTAAAGGGACTGGCCTTTTTCTTTCTGGCCCGCTTTGGCTTGGGCCTTTGGCCCTGGCCAAGCCGGTCGGGTTCGGGTGGCCGGTCGCTTTCGGGCAACCGGTCGGATTCGTGAGACCGGTCGGGTTCGGGCGAGCGGTCGGTTTCGGTGGAAGGGATGGGATCGGCCGACCGAACTATCTCATCCTGAGTTAAAAGGGTTGCGTTGTTAGTTACCTTTGCACGATAATTGTGTCTTAAATGTTTGTCCAGGACATCTTTAGACCTAATGGTCGATTTTCGTATGTTAGCGTAGTCCATGGCTCGCCTATCGCCCGTGATAGGGCTGAAATAAAATGAACTTGGCTCGGTTTCAAGGTCCCAAGGCCAAGCCGCCGCGGCCAAAGTCTTTGATCCAGGCGGGATCCCGCTGGTTCCATCCGGCCCTCCGGCACTACCGGCCATTGGCCGCGGCTAAGAAAAGGTTAAGCGTATATGGCCAGGCCTGGGTTAGCCCACTTGGAGCTTACCCTAAGCCGAGTATGGGAAGTATAATGCCTAAATAATAAATGTCAAGGGACAAATTGGGAAAATAAAGACTATAAAAAGGTGGCACTTATAGGATCACCGTTCTGTAAGTACAGATTATTATAATAAAAACAAGTTGCAAAAATTTTTTAAAAAAAATCACGTTTTTCTTCATAAAAATTTTTTAGTTATTTCTTAAAATTATTTCAAATCGGTCAACGTCCCGGTTTATAATATGAAAAGAATTTCGGCCTGCCGCCGGGCGCGAATCGAAGGTTAGCTGGCCAAATGGCTAATACGGTGATATTATTGGGGAATAATTGAACCGAACGGGGCAGAGAAAAGGGGAAAAAAGGCGGGGATATTTTTATTAGAGACTACCTAAAGTTAATCGGTGGTCACCGGACCCTTTTTCTGGCCCGTGGCTGGCCCGCGACTGGCCAGGATCGGGGACCGGTCAGGGAGATAGGCTTTGGCGGACTATAGGGCCCTGGCGCCCTGGGCCAGCCAGGCCGCCCGGCTAGCCAGATCCGTGGCGCAAAACCCGGGGCGCCAAATCCGGTAAGCTAGACTTGGCTAGCGAGACCGGGGGGAGGGCCCCTTAGACGTAGACGTCAAGATACTGACCCTTGCCCTGGGCCTTGACGGCCGGGGCGGCGGGCTGGGCGGCCTCGGCTTCGGGTTGGCGTTCCCTCATGCGGTCAAGAATTTGGCCCAGCATTTCTTGGCGCCAGGCTTCCCGATTGGCCGGGGTTTGGTTGGCTCTGGGATTGGTGCCGGCGGTAGGGGTTTGGTTGGTTATGGCGGTCATGGCGTTCCCTCCGGGGAAGTGGTCAAGTCGGGGTGCCCCAAGAAAAGGGAGCGTCCGGGTTAAGGCTAATTCAAGAATCGGGCCAAATATTATTGCGGATTTTGAGGCCTAAGGTTGAGTTTCTGGCCAAGATAGGTAAAAATAGTATATAAGGGTTGGGCTGACCGAGTCCGGCCTGGGCCAGCCCAGGGGACCGCCCAGTGGGCCCCCCCTTAGCGCCCGGATTATAGGCCCGGCCAATAGGCCCGCTTTTGGGGCTCGCCCTTGGGGCCTCGCGGCCGGGGGGCCAACCGGCACCCCGTGGGACGGGTGGCGGACTGGGCGGGGAGCGATTCGAGAAACTGTATTTTGGAGGGGAGATGTTCAAGAAAGTGGCCGTCGCCAACCGGGGGGCCGTGGCCGCCCGGGTGGTTTCGACTTTGCGCGAGATGGGCGTTAAAAGCGCCATTCTATGTTCGGAGGCCGACAAGGATCTGCCTTACGTTTCTAAGGCCGACGAGAGCGCGGTCATAGGGCCGGCCCCACCCAAAGACAGTTACCTAAACCGGGAGGCGGTTATCGCGACGGCCAAGGCCTTGGGGGCCGAGGCCATACACCCGGGCTGGGGTTTTTTGTCCGAGGATCCCCTTTTCGCCGAAATGGCCGTCGCCGAAGGGTTGGTTTTTATCGGGCCCTCGCCTAAGTTTTTGTCGGTCATGGGCGACAAAGTGGCCGCCCGTAAGGAGATGGCCGCCCTGGGGCTACCGGTCTCCCCCTCGACCGGGCTTCTCTCCGGGACGCCCGCTGAGATGGCCGCCGAGGCCAAGAAAATTGGCTTCCCGTTGATGGTTAAGCCGGCCGGCGGAGGCGGCGGCATCGGCATGATCCCGGTGGACGGGGAAGAAAAACTGATTAAAGCTTTGGAGACCGCCGAAAGCCAAGCCCTGCGCGGCTTTGGTCAGGCGGCCCTTTATTGCGAAAAGCTTTTGGTTAACCCCAGGCACGTGGAGTTTCAGGTGGTGGCCGATAAGGCCGGCGGGGTTCGCCACCTTTGGGAGCGGGACTGCTCCATTCAGCGCCGGCGGCAAAAGATCCTGGAGGAAGCCGGGGCCCCGAACATAAACCGGGAGAGCTTGGCCGAAATGGCCGAAAGGGCCGCCCACGTTTTGGGCTGTCTGGGCTACGATCATCTGGGCACGGTCGAGACCCTTTACGATCCCGACTTTGGCTTTAGCTTCCTGGAGGTAAACCCCAGGCTCCAGGTAGAGCACGCCGTGACCGAGGAGGTGACCGGGGTCGATCTGGTGGCCGCCCAAATCGGCCTGGCCGCCGGCCTTGGCGTCGAGACCGTATTGGAAAGCTATGGCCGCCGGCCCGGGCCCGAAAGAGGACCCGGAAGTGGAACCGAAAGTGGGGCCAAAAACCTCGCCCCGGCGGGGCCCAAGGGCCACGCCCTGGAGGCCCGGATATACGCCGAGGACCCGGTGAGGTTTTTGCCTTCGCCGGGGAAGCTGGCCGTCTTCAGGCCGCCCAAGGAAAGGCCCGGGTTGCGGCTCCTGACCGGCTACGCCGAGGGGGATGCGGTCACGCCCTATTACGATCCCATGATCGCCCAGCTTATAGTCAGCGGGCCGGACCGGGCGGCGGCGGTCGCCGCCATGGCCGAAGCCCTGGGGGCTTTTGAGGTGGAAGGGTTAAAAACCAACATACCTTTTTTGCGGCTGATGATGGGCTTTGAGCCCTATCTGGCCGGGGATCTACATACCGGGCTGGCCGAACGGCTGGTGGGTTACGAGGGCTACAAGGAAAAATTGGAGGCCCTTAAATGTTAAGGGTCGACCTGCACGTCCACTCGACCGCCTCCGACGGGACCGTCAGCCCCAGGGATCTGGTTAAGCTGGCCCGTTTCCATGGGCTGGCCGCCTTGGCCTTGTGCGATCACGACACGGCCGAGGGTTTGGACGAGTTTTTCGCGGCCGGTCGGGAGATGGCCTTTCGGGTCATAGGCGGGGTGGAGCTTAGTTTGGAATTTAAGGGCACCACCCACCTGCTTGGCTTGGGGGTGGGCAAACGGGGAGAACTGCCAAGCGATCTGGAAGTGGTTAAGGAATTCAGGCACGAGAGGAACCTTAAGCTCCTGGAGCGCTTGGCCCAGGCCGGGGTAAAGCTTAGCTGGGAGAGACTTTTGGAAATCTCCGGCGGCGGACAGATGGGCCGGCCCCATTTCGCCCGGGCCATGGTCGAGAGCGGCTATTGCCAGAGCCTACCGGAAGCCTTCGATCGCTACCTGGCCAAGGGCCGCCCGACTTACGTGAACAAGGTCAGGCCCGTCCCCCAAAAGGCCTTAAGGCTCCTTAGGGAGCGCGGTTTTGCCCCGGTTTTGGCCCACCCGATCAGCCTGGGCCTGACGGCCGAAGAATTTACCAAAACCGTGCCCGATTGGATCGACTGGGGTTTGGTTGGCCTGGAGGCCTACCACCCGGATCACCCCCCGGCTTTTACCGAGTTTATCGCCGGCCTAGGCAAAAAAAATGGGCTGGTGGTTACCGCCGGCTCAGATTATCACGGGGCCAACAAAAAAACGCCCCTTTCCTGGGTCAAAAGACATAGCCCCTTGGGGCTGGAAACCATTGACGCCTTAAATCGGGCCATGGACAAGCGCTAGGGCCCCCTGGCCTTATGCCCCGCCAGGGGCCGGGGTTAAGGCCATAGCCGGTTTGTGGCGACCGACTATAAAGTGGGAGAGCGCCCGGTGCCTCCCAGAGAATAGGATTGTATCGCATGCCAGACGCACCCAGAGTTTTGGGACTGCATTTGAGTCCAAACCCAACCGGCACTTCCAGGGCCCTCCTCGACAAGTTCGGAAGCGGGGTGTTGGAAGCCGGGGTGGGATTTTCCATCTTATCGATAAGCGACTTTAACAATCTGAGCGGCTGCGTGGAATGTGGGGCTTGCGGGAAGACCGGACAATGCCAGATCGGGGACGATATGGAGGTTTTCTACCAGGCTTTCGAAACGGCTTTCAAGATAGTCGTGGCCAGCCCGCTATTTTTCTACGACGTGCCATCGCAAGGCAAGGCGGTCATAGACCGGAGCCAAGCCCTTTGGTCCAAGCGTTATATATTGGGCGAAAACAAAGAAGGCCGGAAGGGGACCAGGGGTTTTTTGCTGGCCGTCGGGGCCACCAAAGGCAAGGATCTCTTTACCCCGATAACCCTGTCGGTGAAGTATTTCTTTGACGCCCTGGCCTTTCCCCGGACCTTCGGGACCCTCTTCCTCCGGAACCTGGAACGCCCCTCGGACATCACCGAGGAGCAGTATCTGGAGGCCAAGGCCGCCGGCTTCGAGTTCGCCATGACCAACTAAATGGTCCCCGCCAACGGGTACCCGATGGCGGGTCCCCGCCGGCCCAATGGTCCCGGTCGGCCTCCGGCTTAACCCGAAAAGTCGGGGCTTGGCCCGGCTTAGCCCACCCCAAAGGCGGCGGCCAAGAGCATGGTCGCCGTCCCGGTGGCCAGAGGCTCGGCCCAGAGCCGGTAGCGGGGGGAGGGGTGAAAAGAAAAGGGCATGCCCGGGCAGGAGATCGACGAGCCCGGGGCCAGGCTTTCCTCCGGCCAGACCTCGTCCGAGGTGGAAGCTTCCAGTATATACTTGAAGCCACCGGGGATGGCCCCTTGACCCGGCGACCAAGGCACGGCCCCGGGTACGCTCAGGGCCAGGTTTTGGGCCTTGGCCGGCAATATGTCCCGTATGACCGTCTGGGCCCCCAGGCGGCTGAGACGCCAAGCGGCCGAGGAACCCACCGGGCCGGCCCCGATGACCAGAACCGTTTCCCCGGCCAAGCTTCCCCCGCCCCAAGCTCTCCTGGGCGAGGCGCCCTTGGCCAGATCTCCCCTGCCCAAAGTTCCCGCCGACATAACCGCCCCCGACATAACCAGCCCAGACAGACCGGAGTCGCCAAGATCCGCCTCCGGCGGGGCCTTGGCGGCCATGCGCCAGAGGACCTGGGCGAAGGCCAGGCCGGTGGCCCAGCCGTTTTGGGCCCGGGCGCCGGTTTTGACGTTCAGGCAGACGAAGTCATCGTCGTTAGAGGTCAGGATAAAGTCGGCCCCCCAGTTTTTGGCCTCTTCCCAGCCCCCGGCGTCCGGTCCGGTCATCCGGGCCCGGCAGCCCAAGCGCTCGGCCACCCTGACCAGGGTCTCGGAAAAACCCTCAATTATCCCATCCCCAGAAGTGTCCGGGATCACGGCCGTAAGTTTTCCGGCCAGTTGACCGGCCAACTGGCCGGCTAAATGGTCGGGGGCATCCTCGGGCAACAGATCCAAGGCCTCGGCGGCCAGGGAAAACAAATCCAAACCCGTCAGATCCAATAGATTTTGGTCAAATTCCGGCCAATTAAGGCCAAGATTCGCTATGTCTTTGGGCAAAAGTCTAGTCATTTCAACAAAAAATAGCCCCAAAGGGGCAGAAAGCCCTTTGGGGCCAGTAAGGGCCTCCCGGCCCCGGCGCCCCCGGAGGGGGCCAGGGCTTAGGGGCGGCGATTCGCTTAGCAGCCCATAGAGCCGAAGTTGTAGGCCGCCACGACCTCTTTGATTTCGGGAAATTCAGCTTTGATGGCCTTCTCCACGCCCATCTTCAGGGTCAGGGAGGCCATGGGACAAGTGCTGCAGGCCCCGGTCAAGCGGACTTGGACTACGCCGTCCTTGACGTCCACCAATTCCACGTTGCCGCCGTCGGCGATGAGGGTGGGACGAACTTTGTTGAGGGCCGCTTCCAAAGCGCTATTATCCATTGGGTACACCTAAAGGTATCTCCGGGGTCGGAGCTTGGTTTGGGGCCCGGGGCCGGCCGCCGGCCGACCACTGGGGCCGTGAAAAGAAATACTCCCGGCGACCTGGGCCCTTGGGCGTCCACCGCCCAAGTCCTTATCGGCCACTCGGGATTTATCGAAACGGGGCGCAGAAAACCGCCAACCGGAAGCGCCGGTTTAAGGGGGTGTTGCTCCCGTGTCGTATACCCTCAGTTTACCAAAATCCGCGAAATTTACAAGCCGCTCGCCAACATCCCAACATCCCAACATCGCCTTCCCTTTAGCCCATAGGCAATACAGTCCAAACGCGTCCGCTTCTGGGCCCCCTTCCGGCTTCCCGATTGTCGGCCACACAAAACCAACCGACCGGGAAATAGCCCAATCTAGCTTTAGGGCTACAAACATAGCTTGTAAATGCTGGCCATAACTTCCTTGCGTTCACCAAAAAAAGTATTGTTACGCCTTGTCCAGAATTGCCCTCAGCGAAAATATGGGTGAGTAGGCCGGCTTTGGCCACGCCGCGGAGAAGATTTTAAGTTTTAAAAAAAATGAATTAGTCGATTGGTTCCAATCATTAAAACCATTTCTGTCAGTTGTCCTCCTGGTTTCCGGTTCCGTCGGTTCGGGTCCGGCCTCTCTGCCCTCCCGACCGCGATCACTCGGTTCCCTTAATTATAATCAACTTAACGTGATCAACAGTGGCGAAAGCTGGGTCATAAGCGAGTGCGTAACGTAGTAGGCTACGGTTGTCAAAGGTTGCCCAGTTTTTGCCCACAGCTTTACCTACGAAGGCCTCGGGGCTTTGGCCAATGAAACACTCGATTAAAAATTAGTTACAAGAAATCCGTAACTTATCTCTCCAATACATTTTTTCCAACAACATTTCCTTGACAGACCTTGACTGTTGGCGTACCATAAAGACCATGTAAATTAAATAATCCGTCCCACCCAAATTGCTTTGGAGTGGGTTTTTTGTGTCCAAAATCTCCTGTCTACGTAACGTAATATAAGGTGACGAGACTATTCTATGTCACCTTTCGCCAATTTCACCCCACCGGCGGGAAGGGCAACGACGCCTTTAGGCCCCAACCGAAGCTGGCCCCCATCGGTCCACCCTCGCCAACCGAACCCTCGGAATGGTTGGGCCGTGAACGGAGTAAGCTTTCACGAGGTAATTAGTGCGTTAAAACCGTTCACAAAATAACCAAGTATTTTGGAAAGAGGGGGCACGGTGGTAGATAGATGTGATGGTGTATGCTGTGAACGTGAAGATGTATTTAGCATTTCTGATAGAAATAGTGATATTAAATGCCATAATTCAGCAGCCTACTACGTGAATAACCTGGCCTGATGGCATCTTCTCAGTTTTCCAGGTAATTTTTTCTTTCCATGTTTTTCCCGTAGCTCGGTCAAAAACAATCAACCAACCTTCATCGACCAGTAAAGGATCCATATAACCAAGAAGTTGTTTCAAACTTTTGGCCCGGCTTCTCTCATTTCCCTTCATTTTTAGCTCAATGACATATTTTCGGCCGGCATACTCAACGACGATGTCGGCAAAGCCCAATCCATCGGCGTAATCAATCGTGACCAGGGCGCCACCGTTTACAACCTTCTCAAGGAAGCAAGCCAGCATGATAAGCGGCGCGTTTTCATGGTTAATGAGTCCGGTGAGAAATTTGGCGGAAAGACGGGCCCAAAATTGTTGAAACGACCGTAACAAACCGGT
>JAIRNQ010000223.1 GCA_031257955.1 Deltaproteobacteria bacterium
GTAATGGTGAAGCCTGGTGGCCCCCAAACCCTCGCCGATCTTGGCCGCGCCGATGTTGGACGATTTCTGGACGATTTGGGTTACGGTCAGATCGCCGTAGTTGCCGGTGTCCCTGATGAAATTGTTTTTGTCGATTTGATAGAGGCCGTTTTCGCAAAAGAAAACGCTGTTCTTGCTGATCTGGCCTTCCTGCAGGGCCGCCGCCACGGTGAAGACCTTAAAGGTGCTGCCCGGCTCCAGCGGGTGGGTCAGAACCCGGTTGCGGTAAACGTTGGGGTCGTAAGCGCCGAAGTTGTTGGGATCGTAAGTTGGGTAGACGGCCGAGGCCAAAATCTCCCCGGTCTTGGGCCTTACCACCAACACCATGCCGTTCTTGGCGTCTCTCTCCTCCACGGCTTTGGCGATGGCCTTTTCGGCGATGTGCTGAATCCTGGTGTCCAGGGTCAGAACCACCGAAGCGCCCTTGGGTTGCTCGGGAATGAGATTGGGGTCGTCCATGATGACCCGGCCCTTACCGTCCCGCCTGACCTTGACCGAGTTGGAGGACACGATAAGATAATCGTTTAAGCCTTTTTCCAATCCCTCAAGGCCCTTGCCGTCGATGTCGGTAAAGCCCACAAAATGGGCGGCCAGCGAGCCGTTTGGGTATTCCCGGCGGTATTCTTTCTCCAGCCCCACCCCCTTAAGGTTCAAACTTTTGACGGCCTCGGCCTCTTCCTGGGTGACGTAACGCTTAAGGGTGGCCGACTTTTTTAAATTCTCGGTCCAGGTGGCGATCTTCTCGTAATCCATGTGGAGGGCCCGCCAAAGCTGCAGAACCGTCTCGCTGGGATCGCGCAAACTCCTCCGGTCGACAATCACCGAGTTTACGGCCACCGAGGTGGCCAGTTTGACTTTATTGCGATCGTAGATGTCGCCGCGCACGCCCTTCTGGCTGTAGTTCTTATAGGTCGAGCCGCTGGAAAGCTTGGTTAACTCCTCGGCGTGAACGAACTGGAGTCTCGCGGCTTGAACGACCACGCACATAAACCCAAAAACGAAGCAGCCCGCGATGAAATACAGGGCGTTCTTCTCTCTTTCCCCAAGCTGTTGAAGGAGCATCCCGAATTGCCTCTACAGTTTCTAGCGTTTCTCTCGCCCCGGCGCTTCTAAAGCGCCATCGGCCGCCCTCGGTCGCCCTCGCTCCAGGGCGACCGCCACTGACCCTTAGGGAATCCCGTCCCCTAGTGGATAATGACGATTTGCCCCTCGGCCGGGCTTACCAGGCCCAGCGTTTCCCGGGCCACCTGTTCCAAGTCACCGACCACGGTGATCCTTTCCATCTCGGTCACGAAGCGCCGGTTCTCGTCGATCAGGGCCACCTTGCGGTCGGTCAGCTCCGAGACCACCCGACCCAGTTGGTTGTGCCTAATCTCCAAGCCCACCAAAATCAACAGCGACAACACGAAAATGGCGCTCATCACGGCCATGCCGGCGAACCTCTTGCCGGGCAAGCTGACCGGCATCTCCTCCGGCACCGGCGACAACTGGCCGTCTTTCTGGGCCTCGAAGGCCAAGCGTTCTTTCATGGCCCTGGCCGCCAAGGCCCCGGTGAACTGCTTTTGGCTGTCTTTCCAGCTGGGGACGGAACCGGTCGCCCCAGCCGCCTTGGGTTTGTTCCTGCGCTTTTTCCCGGACGGGGCCCAAGGCCTCCGCTCCCTATCGTCGTTAAAAAACAGGCCCACAGATATTACCTTTGTATGTATATGAATTTTAAATTAATTTAGTTTTTGTGTCTGAACGTTAAAAAACTTCAACCGACTTTTCTCTCCCGCCCCCGAAGGGCGGGCCATAACCATCGACAATCCCGACCACCAATCCAGGCCAGCAATCCCAACCACCAATCCCGGCCACCAACCCCGACCGACAATCCCGACCACCAATCCCGACCACCAATCCCGACCACTAATCGCGCCTTTGGGCGGGAGGGGCCGTTTCAGACGGCCTCGGCCGCCCTGAGCCTGGCCGAGCGGGCCCTGGGGTTGTCGGCGATTTCTTTGGCCGTGGGTTTTTGGGCCTTGCGTTTCAAGGGCCGCCAGGGGCTCGGGGGCACCTCGATGGCCTTTAGATCCTCAGGTAAAAGTACCCGGTTTTCCCTGGCCTTATGAAAGTGGTCTTTCTTGGACTTGGGCCCAAGCGATTGGGGATCCCCGGTCCGGCCGGCCCGGCCGGGCAAGCCCGCCCGACCGCTTGGCGAAAGCTGGCTCAGTTTGTCGTCGTCCTCGTCGCCGTCATCGGCGCCCTCGGCGTAAGCCTCGCCCCGCAGGGCCATCTTTACCCGCTTGTCCTCAAAGGACTGAAAGCTGATGACGGCCAAAACCCCGCCGGGTTTTAGGCAACCGCGAACCGTGCCCAAGAATCGGTCCAGGGCTTCCAGCTCGCCGTTCACGAACAGGCGCAGGGCCATGAACATTTTGGTGGCCGGGTGTATCTTGGGTTTGGGGCCCGGTCGCCAGAGGGCCTTTTCGGCGATGGCGGCCA
This sequence comes from Deltaproteobacteria bacterium, assembly GCA_031257955.1. GTDB lineage: Bacteria > Desulfobacterota > Desulfarculia > Adiutricales > Adiutricaceae > JAIRNQ01. The sequence continues at coordinate 2,521 of JAIRNQ010000223.1, forward strand.
GCTCCAACGTCCCTTCGATGGGGCCCTTCTCCCGTCTCTCGACCACCAACCGGGCCAGTTTCTTGGCCGATCGCTCTTGGCCGTACCGCCAAAAGATATCGGCCAGGGTCGGCTCAGGGGCGGTATGGATTAGCCGATGGGCCCCGCCGATTTCCTCCGGGTCAAAGCGCATGTCCAAGGGGCCGTCCAGGGCGAAGGAAAAGCCCCTCTCGGCCGTGGCCAGCTGTCTGGAGTTTAAACCCAGGTCGGCCACTATCCCGTCGGCCTGACCCAGGGCCCGATCTTTCAAGTACTCGGCCAGATCGGCGAAATTTAGCCTGGCCGTAATCAGCCTGGGGTCGCCGTTTCCCCAAACCCCGGCCCATTCCAGCGGTTCGGGATCCCGGTCCAGGGCCAGCAAGCGTCCCTCCGGACCCAGTCTTTCCAATATGGCCCGGGCGTGCCCGCCCCCGCCCAGGGTACAGTCGACGTAGAAGCCGTCCGGCTTGACCCTTAAGGCCTCCATGGTCTCGGTCAGCAGGACCGGGGCGTGACCGAAGGCCCCCGACCAATCGAGTCGGCCCGTCTGTAGCCCAATCTCACTATTGGCCAGTATTTCGGCTTGCTCGATTCGGCAGTCTTCCAAATCCCGCGGCTTAAACTCCAGGCCGGTCCTTTCGGGACGGCCCGGTTTGGCCTTTGGGGCCGGTTTGTTTCGCGCGCGCTTGCCCATGCCTAAAACGACGGGAGCCTTACCTCCTCGGGCATTTGTCCCGAGGCGGCGATGGCGGCCGCCGCCGCGGCCGCCGCGGCCTGGGCGGCCTTAACCCGCTCTTCCCGTTCCCGGCTAAGGGCCAGCTCGTGGGCCTCCAGCTCGGCCGGGTTCCAAATTTCCATTTTTTCGGCCACGCCGATCACCAAAACGTCGTCTTTTAGGTTGGCCCTTTCCCTGAAATGGGCGGGGATGGTCACCCGGCCGGTGCGGTCCACCGGGGTCTGTTCGATATTGGCAAAAAACAGCCTTTGCCCGTCCTGCATGGCTTCCGTGTTGGGGAAACGCTTCTCGTCTTTCCAGTCCCGGCACAGCTCGTCCCAGCGCTCGCTGGGATAGACGCTCACGAACTTGGTCCCCGGGTAGCTGCCCAGGTAGACCGTGGACGGTTCTCTGGAGGCGGCCAAGACGGTCCTGAACTGGCTAGGCAGGATTAGACGGCCCTTATCGTCGACCGTGTGGGTTTGGCGTCCCTTAAAAGTGAAGGTAACGTTGGCCATGGGCTGGGGTTAGACACGGCCCGATTAACGTTTGGCCATATCCTATCCAAATAAAATGGGCTCGCATCAAAAACTTAAGAGCCCCGGGCCTCCGACTCCCCCGACCCGATCCGGGTCGACGGGGCTAAAGGCCGTATTGTGACTTTACCCCTTTGGTCCCCACTCGTCAAGCAAAAAATAAGTTGAGTCCATAGAAAATTACCGCGATCCCCCACTAATTCCCACCGGTCCCCACCCCAAGGCACAAATGAGCCCACGGCCCTCGAGCCGGTCCCACAAGATATTGGGCACAAATTTTTTTTCCGCTTTTTTCATCTTTTTTTCGCGCCCGCCCTTCCTCTACGGACTATGGTTATCGATTAGCACAATGCGTTACCAATTGACCGCGCCCAAAACGCCCCGCGACCGACTCCCACCCCATCGTCACCATCCCGCACGGCCTCCCGCCATCACCGCCTCCAAAGCCCCTTTCCTTTGGGCCTAAATAAACCCCATACTAACGTTGATTTGAGGTACCAGACAATTTTTCCATCCCCAGTAAGCGGCGAATGAGCTTGAGCTTGGACAAATTGCCCACAAGATGGCCACCTGTAAGCCGCGAATGAGCTTGAGCTTGGACAAATTGCCCACAAGATGGCCACCCGTTAGCCGCGAATGAGCTTGAGCTTGACCGAGTTGCCCACAAGATGGCCACCAGTAAGCAGCGAATGAGCCTGAGCTTGAGCGAGTTAACTACGGGTTAGCCCAAATTTGTAGCCAGTAAACCGAGAATGGGCTTGAGCTTGGCTGAATTGGTTACGAATTGCCCACAAGTTGGCCACGAGTTACCGGCCAGTAAGCCGCGAATGGGCTTGAGCTTGGTCGAATTGGTTACGAATTGCTCACGAGTTAGCCACGAGTTACCGGCCAGTAAACCGAGAATGGGCTTGAGCTTGGCTGAATTGGTTACGAATTGCCCACAAGTTGGCCACGATTTAGCCACGAGTTGTCGGCCAGTAAGCCGCGAATGGGCTTGAGCGTTGAAGTTTTGGCTCGGAGTTGCGATGAATTGCCCACGATAAGCCGTAAATGAGGGCGAGTGCGGATGAGTTGATCGTGATAGGTCGCGAATTACGTGCAGAATAAGGAACGGCGTTCACCAACGAAAAAAACACCCGCCTAACCAACAAGTTAGATAACGTTCAATGAATAATTCATCAACGCTTAGAGATATGATCTCATAAATTTAATGATATCATTTTTAATCCAGGAAAACAAGGCAGAATTAGCATTTTTAACTCAAAAAATTTTGCCCCAGTTTACCCCAGTATTATCAACTTGACTATTTTAGACCTTATCATTTACAAATATCGTCCGTTAACATCTTAAGTGTCCGATTGGTTAAAATTAACGATAGGCCACGTTTTTCCCGACCCCCAGGCCAGGCCCAGCCTGGCCGACAAGATCAAGATTTGGCCCCGAGCTGGTCTTTGGGCTGGGGCCGGCGGGCTCTGCCAAGAATTGAACTCGAGGCGGGGCATGGACCAGGGCCAAAAACAAAAAACCGACGGGGGAGGTTTTTCGTTTTGGCGTTAAAACGTTTATGGGGTAAAACTGAAATGGGTAGCTTTGGGATTGCGGTTGGGACGGTAGAAGCGAAGCGGGGGCTTTTGGGCCTAGCCCAGAAGGTTATGGGCCAGCCTTCGGACCTGGTCGTTTTCGTCGGACCAGAGGGGACGCAAATCGTTGGGTTCGGGGATCTGGCCCAGGTTCTCCAGGGCGTTCAGGGCGTTGTATTTCCAGCGCCAGAGGTAATCGGGTTTGAGGTAGAAGAACTTGGGGGCCAGGAAGTTGGCGACGTCGGCGTAAGGCGTGCGGATTATGGCCAAAGGGGAGAGCCTCTTGGCCAGGGCGGATAGATTGGGAAAGTCCTCGCTTCCGCGGTCCCATTGGCCTTTGTCGTGGGGGCAGGCGTCCTGGCAGGCGTCGCAGCCGTAGACCCAAGAGCCGAAGGCTTTGCGGGTCTGGGGATCGTGGACCCGGTCGTCGTTAACCGTGGTCAGGAAGCTCACGCAGCGGGTCATGTCCATGGTGAAGGGGGCGGAGAGGGATCCGGTGGGGCAAGCGTTTAGGCAGCGCCGGCAGCTTTCGGCGCAGGGCTTTTGGGGGGTCTCGTAGAGAAACTCCAGCTCCCGGTCGATCAGCCAGGCGGTTATGGCCATAAAAGAGCCATTTTGGCCGTAAAAGAAATTGTTTCGCCGGATTTGGCCCAGTCCGGCCGACATGGCCGCCCAGCGCATACCGGTTACCCCAGGGTGTTCGTCGTGGGCCACCTTTAGGCCCAAATCGGCCATGGCCGCGGTGAAGGCCTTGACTCTTATGGCGTCGGGGGATTGGGGGTTGCGGCGGTTATCGACTAGGTAGGATTTGCCAAAATGCTTGGGCGGGCCGGGAGGCAGTTTGTAGCGGGTATAGTTCATGGTGGCCACGACGATGGCCTTGGCCCAGGGGTGTTGTTCGGTGACCCGGGAAAAACCTATAAGCTTTTCCAGGAAGGTGGCCTCCGGGGTTTTGGCCAAACGCTCCCTGACCCGATCCCCATAGCCCTCCATGGCCCCCGGCCGGATGATGCCCACTTGGCTTAACCCCAGGCTAAGCCCCAGCTCCACGATTTTTTTGGCCAGGGCCATAATCGCCTCCATTCGGCCGCCACGGGCTTTTAAGGGTTTACCCGCTACTGCTCCTGCCACCCCAAGGCCCGAGGGGCGCCACGGGCCTTCTGGGGCCGTTTATGGGGCTATTCCGGAGGCACCACTGGGGTGACCAGGACGGTCGCCTAAGCTGGGTTTTTTTGGGCCCAGGTCCAAATCTCCCCAGACGCTCGTCACGGGCTTTTAGGGGTTTACCCCCTACTACCCTACCACCCCAAGGCCCGAGGGGCGCCACGGGCCTTCTGGGGCCGTTTATGGGGCTATTCCGGAGGTACCACTGGTGCCACCCCGGATCGTCTAACTGGCCTGGGCGCCCAAGCCGGTCAGACGGCTCTGGCTTCGGGGGATTGGACGAGCCTTAGAGCGCCGCGGGCTTTCATGGCCTTGGCCACGGTCATCATGAGCTTGATGCGGTTTAGCTGGTTAACCTCGCTGGCCCCGGGGTCGTAGTCGACGGCGGCCAAGTTGGCCTCGGGGTAGCGCCGCTTAAGCTCTTTCACCACGCCCTTACCGGTAATGTGATTGGGTAGGCAGCCAAAGGGCTGGAGGCAAAGGATGTTGTTGATGCCGTGCTCCAGCATCAAAACCATGTCGGCCGCCAGGTACCAGCCCTCGCCGCTTTGGACGCCCAGGGAAACCAAGCCCTCGCCGGCCTCCTTGAGGCTCTTGAAGGAATTGAGGTGTCCGAAGCGAGGATGTTTGGCCAGGGCCTGGCGCATGGGGGCCCGGTATTTTTCGATAAAGCCGATGAGAAAACCGTTAACCCACTTGGTCAGGCGGCTTCCGGTCAGATTGTCGCGTCGGTAAACCTCGTCGTATAGGCAGTAGAGAAAAAAATCGGTCAGTTCCGGAAGGACCGCCTGGCCACCCTCGGCTTCCAGTATGGCCACCACCTGGTTGTTGGCCTCGGGGTGGAAGTTGATTAAAATCTCGCCGACCACGCCCACCTGGGGCTTGTCGGGGGGATACAGGTCGAGGGCGGCGAAATCGTCGCACATGGCCTCGATGTTGGCGTTAAAGGCTTTTTTGTCGCCGGCCGCGACGGCCGGGGTGGCCAGTTCCACCCATTTCTCGAACAGGGCCTCGGCCGATCCGGGCACCTTCTCGTAAGGCCGGGTGGAGAGGATCAGCCTCTGGAGGGTGTCCCCGGTTAAGAGGCCCATAAGGACCCGGCGCCAGGCGGCCCGGTCGATGTGAAAGCCCCGGCCTTCCGTATCCCCGGAAAGCGACAGGGGCCAGACCGGGACGTCGTTCAGGCCGGCATCGACCAGGGCCTTGCGCAAAAAGGCCACGTAGTTGGAGGCCCGGCAGCCACCGCCGGTTTGGCTCATCAGGACGGCCACCCGTTCTTTGGGAAAGTCGCCCTGCTTTAGCTCGTGTATGATTTGGCCGATGGAGACCAAGGCCGGAAAACAAGCGTCGTTATTGACGTATCTCAGGCCTTCCTCAACGGCGTCCCGCTCCAGCTTGGGGATGAGCCTGATGTCGTAGCCCATGGGCGAGAGGGCCGGGGCCAGGAACCGGAAATGAATCGGCGACATCTGGGGGCAAAGGAGCACATATTCGTTTTCCTTGCCCTTGGCCATAGTCACCGGCTTATAGTCGTAGACGGCCGGGCTGGAGTTCTTGGTCTTTTGCCGGCCCCGTTCCCGGATGGCGGCGATGAGGGATCTGACCCTTATGCGGGCCGCCCCCAAGTTGGCCCCCTCGTCGATTTTAAGCAGGGTGTAGACCTTCCCGGCCTCTTTGACGATCTCGGCCACTTGGTCGGTGGTCACGGCGTCCAGGCCGCAACCAAAGGAGTTTAACTGGACCAGTTCCAGCTCCTCGTTGGCGGCGCAGACCACGGCGGCCCGGTAAAGCCGGGAGTGGGGAATCCACTGATCCCGGACCCGAAGCGAGAGGTTGGCCGGGGCCAGATGGTCGATGGAATCGGCCGAGAGGACGCCCAATCCGTTGGCGGTTATCAGATCCGGTATGCCGTGATGGATCTCGGGATCCAGGTGATAGGGGTGGCCGGCCAGGATCACCGCCCGACGGTTGGTTTTGACGATCTGGGCCAGGGCCCGCCCGCCGGCTTGCCGCACGTGTTCCCGGTAGAGCCCTTGCTCCCGGATGGCCGCTTTGATGGCCGCCTTAAGTTCGCTTTTGGTAAGGTTCAGGTGCTTAAGTTCCCCGGCGAGCCTTTCGGCCAAGTGGCCGGGCTTGGAGGCCAGATCCACGAAGGGCGTCAAAAACTTGATCCCGCTGTCGGCGATGGCGTCCATGTTAAGGCGAATCAGCTCGGGGTAACTGCCGACCAACGGGCAGTTGTAGCGATCCACCGTCCCGTAGATGGTCGGAAGCTCCCTGGGCGTGGCCGGAAAGAATATAAAATCGGGCCGGGAATCCAAAAGGGCCAGGATATGGCCGTGGACCAGCTTGGCCGGATAGCAGACCGTTTGCGAGGGGATGGTGTCCAGGGCCGAGTTAAAGAGATCCTTGGAAGACGGGGGCGAGAGCTCGACCCGGAAACCCAGTTCGTGAAAGAGGGTAAACCAGAAGGGGTAGGTCTCATAAAGGCCCAAGGCCCTGGGTATGCCCACCCGGCCCCGGCAAGAGGCTGCCGGTCTGGGGACATAGACCTCAAAGAGGCGGTAAAGGTTCCAGGAAAAGAGATTGGGCAGGCGGTCGAACTCCGGCAGTTGCCTCAAACCGCCCAGGGTCGGGAGCTTGGAGAGCCGGTCGGAAATGTCGCCCAAGCGGGCTTTATTGGCCAAGGCGTCTATGCGGTCGGCGGTCGGGCTCTTGGTCCCGGCCCCCCGTTCGCAACGGTTGCCGGAGACGAAACGCCGGCCGTCGGAAAAGCTGTTGACCGTTAAGAGGCAACGGTTTTCGCACTTGCGGCAACGGGTGTTTCGGGTGGTCACCGAAAAAGCGGCCAAGTTTTCCGGGCTGATGACGGTCGAGGGTTTTTGGTCCTCGGTGTAGTCTTCCATGGCCAAGAGGGCCGCCCCAAAGGCGCCCATGAGGCCGGCGATGTCGGGCCTGACCACCTCACGGCCGATGGAGCGCTCAAAGGAGCGCAAAACGGCGTCGTTAAAGAAGGTCCCGCCCTGGACCACTATTTTTTCGCCCAGATCCTCGGCCCGGCTGACCCGGATGACCTTATACAGGGCGTTTCTGACCACCGAATACGAAAGCCCGGCCGAGATGTCCCCGACCTGGGCCCCTTCCTTCTGGGCCTGTTTGACCTTGGAGTTCATGAAAACCGTGCAGCGGCTTCCCAAATCCACGGGTCGATCGGCCAGAAGGGCCATGCGGGCGAAACCCTCGGCGTCCAGGCCCAAGGTCCCGGCGAAGGTGGCCAGAAAGGAGCCGCAACCCGAGGAGCAGGCCTCGTTTAGCATTAAACGCTCTATGATCCCGTTTCTGACCGACAGGCACTTGATGTCCTGGCCGCCGATGTCGACGATGAAGCTTACCTCTGGGACGAAATTGGCCGCCGCCTTGTAGTGGGCCACGGTCTCCACCTCGCCCAAATCCACGCCCAAGGCGGCCTGGATGAGAGCCTCCCCGTAACCGGTGACCGCCGAGCGGGCCACCCGGCAGCCCGGCCCCATGGCCCCGTAAAAGGCTTCCAGGGCCATTATTACCGACTTTAGGGGATTGCCGTGGTTGGGCCCGTAATGCGAATAAACCAAGTTGCGCTCGCCGTCCAGGGCCACCAATTTGGTGGTGGTCGAACCGGCGTCCAGGCCCATAAAAACCTTTCCGTCGGCCGGCCAGCCGGCCCGGGGCAGCCTAGCCCTTTCGTGCCGGTCCCTAAAAGACTTTAGCTCTTCCAAACTGGCAAATAGCGGCGGAAGCGGGCTTATCTCCGGGGTTAAGCCCATACCGTCCAGTTCGCTGGCCCGGCGGGCCCATTCTTCGGTATCTTTGGGCACCAAGCTCTTGGACATGAGGGCCGCCCCCAAAGCCACGAACAACTGGGCCTCCGGCGGACAAACGGCCTCGGCCGGGCTAAGCTTAAGCGTTTCGACGAAACGCCGCCTCAGCTCGGGCATGAAATACAGCGGCCCACCCAGAAAGGCCACGTTGCCCCTAATCCTCCGACCGCAGGCCAAGCCCCCGATGGTCTGATCGACCACCGACTGAAAGATCGAGGCGGCGATGTCTTCCTGGGCCGCACCCTCGTTTAAAAGCGGGAGTATGTCAGCCTTGGCGAAGACCCCGCAGCGGGCGGCTATGGGATATATGGTCTTGTGGTTCTTGGCCAGATCGTTTAGGCCCTGGGGGTCGGTTTTTAAAAAGGCGGCCATCTGGTCGATGAAGGCCCCGGTCCCGCCGGCGCAAGTCTCGTTCATTCGTTGGTCGATGCCGGCGTCAAAAAAAGTCAGCTTGGCGTCCTCGCCGCCCAGCTCGATGGCCACGTCCGTTCTGGGTATCAGCTTCCTGATGGCCTCGGCCCCGGCCACCACCTCCTGGATGAAGTCGGCGCCCAAAAGCTTGGCGGCGGCGATGCCCCCGGAGCCGGCCACGGCCAAAGTGCAGCCCCTCCCGGGAAACTTCGAGACGGCGGCCAAGATCGTCTCGATCATGGTTTTGCGCACTTCCGAAAAGTGCCGCCCGTAGCTCTTGTGCAATATCCGCCCGTCAGGGTCGATTACGGCGATCTTGATGGTGGTGGAGCCCACGTCCAAGCCCACGTGAATCAAATCGCCCTTTGTTCCGTCCTTACCCATAAAATTCGCGACTATCCTCTCTTCCAACCCCTCCGCCCGCACCGCTTGCCCCTTGGGGCTTTTGGTCCGGGCGCGGGCCTCCTCAAGGCCCAACTTAAAGCTCAACTTGTGGCCCTACTTGAAGCCCTACTTTTGGCCCCAAAAGCGGGCCCGGTTTTCCGGTGCCCCCGGGGGACTGATTTTACCACAAATGGAAAGGATTTTTGCGGATTACCAAGATCTAATCGATAAGTTATCAAAATTATGGCTAACGTTGAGCCCCGGGAAGCCTTTGGCCCTTCCGTCCGGCTTCAGCCGGTCGAAAGGCGCTTAACGGCAAGCCTCAACGAAGGCGTCAAATAGGGCTTTGGCCATGGGGTCCCGGTGGGCCAGGCCCTCGGGGTGCCACTGGACGGCCACTCCCCAGGGGTAGGAGTCGATCTCCAGGACCTCGATCAGCCCGTCCTTGGTCCAACCGGTCGCGGTAAGCCCCTCGGCCACGTTTTTGGCCGCCTGGTGGTGGCCGCTGTTAACCCGCAAGCGCGATTGGCCGCAAATTTGGGCCAGTTTGCTACCCTCTTTCAAATTCACCTCATGGCTGGTTCGGCGCCTGGTGGTACGCTGCTGGTGGGGCACGGGGTTCGGGTACTGGCTGGGGATGTCGTCCCAAAGATCGCCGCCCAAAGCGACGTTGATGAGCTGAAGCCCCCGGCAGATGCCCAGTATGGGTTTTCTTCTCTCCAGGGCCGATTTGAAAAGGGCCGCTTCCCAAAAATCCCTATCCCGGTCCATTTCCCTGACCCGGTCGCTCCCGTCCTCGTCGCGCATCATAACGTCGCCGCCCCCGGTTAAGAGCAGGCCCCGGGCGGTCTCCATCAAGGCCCCGGCCTTACCGAGGAGGGGCTCGACCTTTCTGGGCGTGGGCTGGGCCCGACCGCGGCCCTCAAAAAACTTCTCCCCCTCGCCGGTCCAGGAACCAACCACCAGGGGTAACCCCCCGGACCTATAAATGGCGTCGCAGTACTGAAACGATACCCTGACTTGGGCCAACTCGCTCCTGTCCCAGTCGTCGGTAAAACGTTGCGAGGCGGAAACGACTATCGGCGGATAAGCCATCATAAACAAAGATCCCAGTCGGCGGTAAAACGCCGCGAGGCGGAAACGACTATCGGCGGATAAGCGACCATAAACAAAGATCCCTGTCGTCGGTAAAACGCCGCGAGGCGGAAACGACTATCGGCGGATAAGCCACCATAAACAAAGATCCCAGTCGGCGGTAAAACGCCGCGAGGCGGAAACGACTATCGGCGGATGAGCCATCATAAACAAAGATCCCAGTCGTCGGTAAAACGTTGCGAGGCGGAAACGACTATCGGCGGATAAGCCACCATAAACAAAGATCCCAGTCGGCGGTAAAACGCCGCGAGGCGGAAACGACTATCGGCGGATGAGCGACCATAAACAAACCAGCCTAAGCGGAAAATACAAAACTCATTTAACCAAAAAACTCAACCAACAAAACCAACTACCGCTTAGGGCAAAGGCGAACGACCGAGTCCGATAGGACTGAACCGTCAGGCTTTTCGGCCCGGGCGGAACTAAGGCTTTTGATAGGCGTGAATTTTAGGGAGCCGCTGCATGACCCAGACGTGCCCGTCAATGACCAGGGTACCCTTTTGGTTAACCACGGTGGTCTTAAGCTTTATCTTTTGGGTGACCTCTTCCTTTTCCAGCACTTCCAAACGCACGGTAACCGTGTCGTCGGGATAGACCGGGGACAAAAACTTCAAATCCTGACTAAGCAAAATGGTTCCGTGGCCGGGAAGTTGGCTCCCCAGCGAGGCGGTAATCAACGAGGCCGAGATCATGCCATGGGCCACGCAACGCCTAAAAAATGTCTGGTCCCGGGCGAACCGCTCGTCGAAGTGGACCGGGTTGTCGTCGCCGATTACCCGGGAGAACTCCAATATGAGCTGCCTGGTGATTGGGGTGGATGTTTCCACCCACTGGCCGACGCTAATGTCCTCAAATTTTGGCATACGGTTTATTGCCTCCCGCCATAATCGCCTTCCCTACCCCAAGTCCCCGGCCCATGGCCACGGACTGGGCTGACGCCCAAACTGGAACCCCAAGGGGTACCCAAGGTTTACCCAAGCGTTCCTCCAAGCGTTTCTTTGGAAGCGCCCAGGGGCTCACTCCTGGACCGGTTCCCTGGGGAGGCCGTCCAGTATGAAAAAAGCCATGTTGCCTTTGATTTGGTCCAGGTAAAGGGTGTGGGCTTGCCCGTCCACCTCAATGTCGATCAAATCCCCGGGGGCCATGACCCGGGCTTCCCTCCGGCCGCTCTGGGCATGGCGAATCCTGAGGGTTACCTCCAAGTCTAGGCTGTTAATCTCAACCAGCGACAGAATGGCCTCCCCGCCAAAGGCGGCCTTGTTTTCCATCTCCCGTAAGGTCAGCCGGCCCCGCGACTGATCGTCGCTGGGACGGGAAACGGCCGCTGGGGTCCCGTCCGTCCCGACCGGCGCCGCCTCGGCCCCGGCTTGGCCTTCCCCGGTGGGGGCGCCTCCCTCGGCCGCGGCCAGTTTGGCCTCCAGTTCGGCCACGGTGCCCTTGAGAACCTCGATGTCGGCCTCGGCCAAGACGAGCTTTTCCCTAAGGGACATGTTTTCCAGATCCGCCTTGTCGATCACGCGGTTGGCGTCGGTCCGACCGTGATCGTAGCTAAAGTACCAGACCAGCCCGCACAGGAGCAGCAAAGCCAAGAACCGGAGCGTCTTTTCCAAACCGCGAAAGGACTTGCTCTCTTTGGGCTTTTGGGAATCAAACATATAGTCGGGGATACCCCCCGGCTGGCCTTGGCCTTGGGCCTGGCTTTGGGCTTGCGCTTGGGCTTGGGCTTGCTGTCTCATCCTCTTATAAATTTCTTTGATAAAGGGATCGCCGTCTTTGCTAAACATGTTTTACCCAAGTGAGTCGCCCATAGGCTTAAATGGTGGCCAAATAACTGTCCAATCTCGGCCTTGGCCAAGCTGGGCCTTGGCCAAGCCGGCCAAGGGTTGGAACTAAAAATGCCCGCAGACTTTTGTCAGGGGCACGCCTGGGGGGTGAGGCTACGATTAATGGCCCGGCGCCGGCTTGGCCGGCCAAACGAAAGGTTGGCGTTTCCCTCCCTGCCCAAAAGTCGCCCAAGCGACCGGCGGCTTTAGTCCCAAAGTCCGCCTGGGCTTTGGACCCGGGCGGATAGGTCGATAGCTTGGCCTTATATAATCAGCCCCAGGGAAATCCTGGCTAAAAACTCGTTTAGCGAAGAGGGCGTCGCCGGCTTCTGAATGCAATCGTCCACGCCGTTCCCCGGGGTCATGACCGTGGATATGCGATCCAGATTGGCCGTGCAGATCACGAAATAGACGGGGGTGATCTTGTGAACGAACTTAATTTCCTTGCAAAAGTCTATGCCCGTTTTCCCTTCTTCCAGCTCGTAGTCGCTTATGATGATCCTGGGTTTTTCGGCAATGACCAAAGCCACGGCGTCGGTGATGTTGGAGGCGGTCAGGGCTATGAAATTACTGTCTTCCAAGAACTTTTTCAAAAGTTCCCTTTGGTAGGTGGAATCGGAGAGGATCAAGGCCCGCCGGGCCTGGTTGGAGAGGGGGGTGTTCAGGAGGTAGCAGATCAGCTTCTGGGCGTTATTCAAGCGGGTTTTGGCTCGGGTCAGCTTGGCGTTTATGGCTTCCAAGCGCTCCTCATCGACAAATTCCTGGGAATGCCTAAGCCTGGAGGGCCCCCTCATGGCCCGGGCCACGTAATTCAAAAGCGCCACCGGTTCGATGTCGTGATCGATGAAGGCCTGGGCCCCTTCGTTAATGGCCATCAAAACGTTTTCGCGATCGGCGTGCGGCTCCGTGTCTACGAAAATAAAAGCCGTTTTTGGTTTCTTGTCGGAGACGGCCTGGAGTATCTTGACGCTCAAGGCGTCCTCGGGACGAAAATCCATGATGGCCAGATCCGGCGCGGCAGCCAAAATGGCCTCGGCCTGGGGCTCCGGGGCTTGGGCGGGATCCGGGGCCGGCCCCTCGGAGACGGTAAACTTGTCGGCCAAGTGACCGGCTATGGTTGCCCGATGTGATTCGTTAGATATCATTAAAAGAATTTTTGAGCTCATGGTATCAACCAACTATAATCCGCCATTTCAATCTGGCTAGGGAATATTCAAACGGGAGGCGAGTTTACCCTTCCCGGGCCCGGGCCAATAAACCCGCGACCAGCCGCTTTAAAAAAACGGGCGTACCAACGAAATGTTAGCCCGACGATTTGGAAAGACCAAATCGGCAAGCCCGGAAACCCGGGCCAATATACTCCTCGTCTGGCAACGATGCGTCGGTAAGCCTATTAAGCGTTAGAATTTGGGCTTTAATACAGATGGCGTTTAATTTAGCGTTGACTATTCTGGTTCGTTTTACGGGTACCGGCGAAAAGCTCGGCTCACTACGGGCTATTGGCATCACGCCCTAAGTCGCCAAAGCTCCCGCTTTCAAGCTCCGGGGAGACGCTTCTCCCCGTCTTCAGTCCGCCGGGCCGTGGGCCCATCGAATGGCCGCCGGTTAATCGATGGCGAGGTTTTCGTATTCCACGACGTGGTAAAACTTTTTCAACTGCTTTTCGCAGAAGGAGTTGACCTCGTCAAGGGTGTGGTTGGAAGCGAACATGACTTTTATCTTGTCCGTCCCCAAACCCCGCTCGATCTTGTCCAGACTGGGGACGGTGTCGATCAGATCCCCGATGAGCGAGATGCGTTTGATGATTAAATAACCCACCAGCGAGGTCTCCTGAAAAGATGGCCCGATGTGAAACATGGACTGGTAGACCTTGGTCTTTTGGGTAATTAGCTTGGAGAAATATAGGATCGTCCCCAGGGGCGAGAGGTGGAACTGGCCGTCGTCGACCTCTTCCTGGGGCGCCCGTTCCTTGGATTCGGTTTTTTTGTAGCGGGCCAGTTCGGCCAACAGTTCCGGGTCGTGAACCTCGTAGCCGTGGCCGGCCCGAATCTCGGCCATGCCCTGTTCCATATTTTTTATGGCGTCAAGCAAAAGGTCTATAACTTCCTTGTCTACTTTGAGTTCTTTTTCTCTCATCCGATCCAAGACGGTCTCCAATTCGTGAACGAAGGTGCCCACGTTGGTAAACCCGGTCATTATGAAATTGCCCTTGATCGAGTGAAAGTATCTAAAGATGGTGTTGACCCGCTTGATGTTTTCCGGATCTTTCTCCAACTGGAAGATCTCCTCGCTGGCTTCGTTGAGGATGTTGGAGATCTCGACGAAAAACTCCTCGGCCATCGACTCGTCCATGGCCTCGGCCGGACGCTGAACCTGGGGCGGGCCACTCCCGGGGGCGGCCTGGGCGGCGGCCATGGCCTCGGCGGCCGGGGTGGCTTGGCTGGGCGACTCGTCGTCGTCCATGTTCATGATCGAGGCCCGCTTCTGGTAGCTGATGTCGTCCTTGGAATGGCCGCTGCTCATGGCTATCAGATCGAAGGGGTCCAGGACCATGCCCAATTGGTTACCGCCCAAAATGGTCGTCCCGGCCACGCCCCTGACCGAGAAGATCTCCGGGAGGGGTATCAAGACCAGCTTCTGAGGCCTTATGAACTCGGAGACCTTTAGGGCCAAGCGGCCATTTTTTGAGTCTATGATGATAACCGGGAGATTGTCCTGGAATTCCTCGTCCGAGAGCGGGGCCCCGGTCAGAAGGCCGCGCAGATCGTAAAGTGGCACGATTGAGCCCAGGTAGATTATGCTTTCCGTGGCCTCCATGGTCGTGTTGACGTCGCTTAGGGAGAAAGACTGCGTGGCCACGACGTTTCCAATGGGCACGGCGTAATAACTCTCCCCGGAGCGGATGATCAGGGCGTCGGTAATGTTAACCGCCGAGAGCTGGGGGATCTTGTAAGTAAACGTGGAACCCTTGCCCTTGGCCGTGTCGATGATGATCTCGCCGCCCAGGCTTTCGACCGTGCTTTTAACCACGTCCATGCCCACCCCGCGGCCGGAGATCTCGGTGGCCTCGGTGGCGGTGGAAAAGCCGGGCTGCATAATCAAATTCCAGCACTCGGCCGCCGAGATGGCTTGGGCGGCCGAGGGGGGCAGGAAGCCCTTTTCCACGGCCACTTGGCGGATCCTGGTCTCGTCCAGGCCGTGCCCGTCGTCTGAGACCGACACGTAGGTGAAGCCCTCTTTCTTGTAAGCCGTCAAAACCAGCTGCCCGGTGGGCGGCTTGCCTACGTGCTTGCGCTCCAGGGGATCTTCCAACCCGTGGTCCACGGCGTTCCGGATCTGGTGGGCCAGCGGTTCGTAAAGCCTTTCGGCCACCGTCTTGTCGACCAAGGTGTCCTCGCCGACAATCTCAAAATCCACCTGGCGGCCACGTTTTTTGGCCAAATCCCTGACCAAACGCCTAAAACGCAAAAAGGTCTCCTTGATGGGGACCATGCGTATATCCATGACCAAATGGTGGAGATCCGAGGAGATGCGGTTAGTGGTCAAGGCCACGTTTTTAATCATCTCCAGGGAGTTTTTGTCGAGATTGGAAAGGGAGGTAGACAGATGCCGTTGCAAGATCGAAATATTGGAGGCGGATATGATAATTTCGCCGGTTAGGCCCAACAAACGGTCAAGATGGGAAATCTTGACCGCCATGCTGTCCAACTCCGGACCCGGGGCGGCGGCCGGCTTGGGCGTGTCCTTGGCTCCGGGAGAAGCCGTTACTTCGTGCTCACCATTCATGACAGAATATCCGGGCCAAGACTATATTGACCATT
>JAIRNQ010000294.1 GCA_031257955.1 Deltaproteobacteria bacterium
AAGACCTTGGGGGTCGATTCCGGCCAAAGGGTCGTCCATAAGTATGACGGCTCTTCGTCCGGCGAGCCGTTTTTGGGGGATTCTTACGAGGCCTACATCGTTTTGGCCCGGGATCTCTATAAACCCGGGGAGAGCTTCTCGGCCAAGGTCTTGGTCAGGGACGCCAAGATGCTCCCGCCCAAAGGGCCCTTCCCGCTCCTTTATCGGCTGGCCGATCCCGACTCCCGGGTCATGGCCCAGGGCCGGGTGACCCTGGCCGCCGACGGCGGGGCCGACTTTACCGTGGACATTCCCTTCTCCGGCCGGGTGGGCGGCTGGACGCTGGAAGTGAGGCTCCCCGAGGCCGACGGCCCCTTGGGCACGGCCTTGGTCAGCGTCGAAGACTTCGTCCCGCCCAGATTGGCCTTGGAGCTGGCCGCCCCGGACAAAGTCGTGGGGACGGGGGTGACCGCCCAATTGAACGGCTCGGCCCGCTACCTCTTTGGGGCCCCGGGCGGGGGCCTGGAGTGGGAGATGGCCGCCCGGGCCTCCGGGGAGAACTTTTCGCCCCGGGGCCATGAGGGCTTTATGTTTGGGGTCGATCCCAACCTGGCCGACCATAGCCCGCGGATGGGCGATAAGGCCGGGGCCCTGGACGAAGGGGGCCGGCTGGACTATTCGTTGCTCTTGTCCGGGGATCCCGGGGAACTGCCGGCTAGGGTAGGGCTTCATTTTTCCTGGAAGGTTCGGGAGGACGGCGGGCGCTGGAACGGGAAAGAATCCTTCGTCCCCTGGTTCCCCCGGGAGACCATACTGGGCCTTAAGCCGGCAGGGCCGCTGGTGGCCGGGGAGGAATCCTCCTTTGAGCTGGTGGCCGTGGACACCGAGGGGCGTCCGGCCCAGTCCGGGGAGGTGGCGCTGAAGGTTTTTCGGGTGGTGCCTGGCCGCTACGGCCTGGTCCGCCACGGCCAGATCCGCTCCCAGTCGGTGGACCGACTGGAAGGGCTAAGGGAGATGACCCTAAAGCTTGCCGGCGGCAAGGCCACCTTTGCCCTGGGGCCGCTGGAATCGGGCCTGTACGAGTTCGTGGCCCGGGGGGCCTCCGGGGAGACCCTGAGGCGTCGCCTCTCGGTGGGGATCACCAGCCGGACGGAACCTTTGTCGCCCTTCGGGGCGGCCGGGACGCTGACCCTGGGTTTGGACAAAGACTCCTACCGCCAAGGCGAAACAGCCCGGATCTCCGTCAAGGGACCCTTCGACGGCCCGGTCTGGCTGACTTTGGAGACGGACAAGCTCCTGTGGTCCTGGGTCGGCCGGATGAAGGGCGGCGCCCTGGAGACGGTTCTGACCGTCCCGGCCGGGATTGTCCAAAACGCCCACCTCAACGCCGAGGCGGTTAAACCGCTAAAGGCCGGGGAGAGGGGATTTTTGGCCATGGGCCGCCTCTCGCTTCCCATGGATCTGACCCCCCACGGCCTTAAGGTCCAGGCCGAGACCGAGGGACGCCTTAGCCCCTCTTCCAAGGCCAAGGTGACCATAAGGCTCACCGACCAGGCCGGCCATCCCCTGGGCGGCACGGCCAGCTTGGCCTTGGTCGACGAGGGCATACTTTCGCTGACCAGTTTTTCTGTCCCGGATCCCCTGTCCTTCTTCGGGCGCGGCCGAAAGGCGGCCGGGGCCCTATACGATCTCTACCACCAGCTCTTGCCCCCGGAAAAAAGGGCCCTGCCTTTCCTGACCCCCGGCGGCGGGGCGGGCGGCGACTTCCGGGATTCTCTCTTCTCCCCCTTTAAGCGCGACCAAATCCCGCTTAGCCTGTTTCTGGCCCGGGTGGAGATACCGGAATCGGGCCGGGTCGAGGTCGAGCTGGATCTCCCCGAGTATAGCGGGTCGGCCAGGCTCTCGGTGGTGGCCGAAAGCCGGGACCGCTTTGGGACCTTCCAATCCTTCGTCAAAATCGGCCGGGATCTGACCGTGGAGCCGACCTTGCCCCTGGCGCTGGCCCCGGGCGACCAATTCGTGGCCACCGTCCGGCTGGCCCTGGCCGAATCGGCCGAAAAGGCCGACTCGGTCGAAAAGGGCCAGGCCGGCCAGGCCCTAATTAGCCCCTCGGTGGAGGGGCCGCTGACCATCGTCAAGGTGACCGACCGGGAGGGCGGGGCCTTGCCTCTCCCCTACGCCCCAAAACTGGCCCCGGGCCAGGCCGAGACCATTTTGGTCCACCTCAAGGCCGGGCCCAGCCGGGCCATTGGCGATCCCCCCGTCGGCTTGGCCGACGGGGGCGGCCGGCCCGAGGCGGTGGGACCGGCGGCCTTGGCCTTGGCCGTGAGCGGGGCCGGGGAGGACTTTAGCCAAAGGGCCACGACGGTGGTCAGGCCTCCCTTCGCGGCCGTCAGCCGCTCCCAAGGGGCCCAGCTGAGCCAGGCCAAGACCGAGCTCAAGTTGGATCCCGGCGGATTTTTGCCGGGGACGGTAACCTCCACCTTCGCCCTGGCCGCCGGGCCGGCCGTGGAAGCGGCCCAGGCGGCCGTTTTTCTCCAAAACTACCCCTACGGCTGCCTGGAGCAGACGGTCTCCCAGGGTTGGGCCCATCTGGCCGCCCTGGACATGGGGACCTTCGTGGCCGAAAACGGCGAGCTGGAAGCCAGGCTGGCCCTGGACGGGGCGGTTAAGCGCGTGGCCACCATGAAAACCTTCCAGGGCGGCTTCGGCAGCTGGCCCAACGAGTCCAAGCCCTGGATCTGGGGTTCGGTCTACGCCGTTCATTTTTTGGTCGAGGCCCAAAGGCTAATCGATCTGCCGGACGGCCTTCTCGACGACGGGCTGGCCTACCTCAAGGCCCTTTTGGATCGGCCCATGGGCCAGAACCCGGCCGAGACACTTAGCCACAAGGCCTACGCCCTGCTGGTCCTCTCCCTCAACGGGGACTATCGGCAGGCCAGCCTAAACTTTCTCTCGGAAAGGCGGGACGGCCTCTCCAAGGCGGCGGCCATCCGGCTGGCCGGGGCCGAGGCCCTGACCGTCGGACGTCCCGGGGCCCTGGAGGAACTGATGGCCAAGGTCCTTCCCGCCGAAAAGCCCACGGACCATTACTCCCTGGAAAGCCGGGCCGCCAACGAGGCCCTGCTCCTTTACGCCTGGACGGCGGTGGACCCCCTAAATCCCAAAACGGCGGATTTGGCCGCCCGGGTGGCCGAGAGTGGTCGGCGACGGGACTGGCGCACCACCCAAGAAAACGGCTTGGCCGTCCTGGCCCTCTCTTCCTTCATGCTCAAAACCGGCGGGAGCGAGCCTTACCGGGCCATAGTCACCGACCCCTCTTCGGGGCGGGTGCTGGCCCAGGGCGGCGAGCTGGACTCCCTAAGCCTTGGCCCCCAGGCCCTGGGGGATCTGCCGGAGGACAAAATAAGCGTTAGCCTTTCCGGAAAGGGCCGTCCTTGGTACAGCCTGACCGTAAGGGGCGTTCCCCTCGAGCCGCCCCGGCCGGAAGCCTCAGGGCTGACCCTGGCCAAAAGATGGGAGGTTAAGGCCGGCCCGTCGCTGGACCTCGGCAGCCCGAACGAATCGGCCCCGGCGATCGCGGTAAGGCGGGGCCAGCTGGTGCGGGTGGAACTGACCGTCAGCGCCGAAAAGAAAACCGATAACGTGGTGGTCGTCGATCTCCTCCCCGGGGGCTTCGAGATCGAGGGCTTGGCCATCCCGGGCGGCCGGGACGGCCAAGGGGAGGGCTCGGATCCCGACGGGCCTAATCGGGATTACGGCGACGGCGATTATGGCCATGGCGACGACGATTACGACGGAGACGGTCGCCGCGGGAACCCCGTCGATTCGGCCCATCTGGAACTGAGGGAAGACCGGGTGGTTTGCGTGATACCGGAACTGGAGGGGACGGCCACCCTTAGCTATGACCTCAGGGCGGTGACCGCCGGCGACTTCATCGTCCCGCCGGCCACGGCCGAAGGCATGTACCACCCCGAGCGCAAGGCCGTCCTGGCCGCCTCTCGGGTCACGGTGAGCCCGGGAGACTAACACGGCCAAGCCGGCCCCACTCGGCCCTCAGGGCCGTTTGGGGCCAGTCTGGGTTGGGTTGATTTGGGCTGGGTGGATGGTTTCTTTCAGGAGGATTAGCCCCTCGATCAGCGAGGGGCTGGGGCGGGAGATCAGTTCCTCCGGCACCCGGTAGACCCGACCGTTTTTGAAGGCCGGCATGACCGAATAGATTTGGCGCCCGAGGATGGCCGCCGTGTCGACCTTGTTCATGGGGCCTTCTTGGGAGATGAAGACGTCGATTTGGTCGGCTTTCTCCAAAAGCCTTTCCGGGCCATAGTTGGCCACGATTTGGCCGGGCCGGGTCGGCTCGGCGTCGACGGCCACGTTGCGCCCACCGGCCAGGGTCAGGAGCCAGATCGGGATGGACTCGGCCGTGAAGGTTTTGATTTCTTCGTGTATCGATTCCAAAAACACCCCCGGCCGGGCTTCCGGCTTGGCTTGGTCGCCCCGGTAGGCCAGTTCCTCGATCTTTTTTCCAAACTCGGCAATCATTGACTTGGCCTCTTCGCCGCGCCCGACCAGTTCCCCCAGCTCTTGCCAGAAGGCGTAGAGGTCCTTGGCTTCGGTACACTGCCTGACCCAGAGTTTTATGCCCGTTTTTTCTAGGGTGTCAAAGAGGGCCGAGGCCGCCGAAAGGTGCATGGGGCGCAACAAAACGTAGTCGGCCTCGGCGGCCATAAACTTTTCTGCGTCGTCGTGAATGGAAAACTCCGGCGGCCTTTCCCAGCCCTCGGTTTCCGGCCCCCCGTAGGTCTCTTGGCGGGAGATCCCCACCAGCGAGTCCCGGGCCCCGAGCCGCAACAAAATCTCCGTGTCGGCGGCGTAGAGGCTGATGATCCGCCGCGCTTTGGCCTCTCCGGCCCGCGTGCCCGCGGCGCCCGGGCCGGCCCCGGCTGGGCCCGCCCCGGCTGGGTTAGTCTCAGTTTGGGCCCAGACCCCCGCGGCCGGGAGCCACAAACACAGGGCCAGTAGCGCCGCCAGGGGCCATTTTGAGGCCTTTACGGGGCCATTTATAATCGCCGACATCTCGCCCGCCTCCATCTTTCAAAATCGCCAAGGTTTTATCGTTAAGTCGGCCCGGCCGGGAAGCCTTCACTAATTCTGGCCCTTGGTCCAGCCCCCTAATCCTGGCCCTTGGTCCTGGCCCTTGGTCCTGGACCGGGACCCCGATTAAGATCGCCCCATAAACGGGCCCAGCGGGCCCGCCAGCGCGTTTTTCGAGTTGGCCGATGACTATGTAGCCACCTGGAGCTACCGGGGCCTCCACGAACGTTTTAGGGGCCTTTACGGGGCCATTTAAAATCGCCGACCTTTCGCCCGCCACCAACCTTCAAAAAATCCCCAACTTTAAAAACCCAGACCGTTGCGCTTAAAAACGTCGGGGCGTTAAAAAAACCCGGCCGGGTAGAAGGACCCCGGCCGGGCTGTGGTTAGCCGTCGCCCCCAATGGGGGCGGGGGTTATTTGGCGTCCTTGGCCTGAAGGGCCTGGACCTTGGGGGCCAGGGCCTGGAGGTGTTCGACGTAGATGTTGGCCCAGGAATCGTTGGATCCCAGGCCCTTGAGGAAGGTCTCGGTCTCGATGCCGCCGGCCTTGAAGATGTTGACCCAGCTATCGGCTTCCTCGCCGGCCATGTCGTTGAGGGCGTGGTCGCCGGCAACGATCATCAGGGGGGCGAAGAGGACCTTGGTCGGGGCGTCTTTGGCCGCCTTAAGGGCGGCCAGGATTTCCTCGGCCCCGGGGGAGGCCTCAACCGTGCCCACGTAGACCTGGGGGCCGTAGGCCTTGCGCAGGGCGTCCTGGAGCTTGGAGAAGACCTTCTGGGTTAAATGCTCGTTGCCGTGGCCCATGAGGACCAGGGCCTGCCCGCCGTTCTTGGCCTGTTCGGCCAAGGGGGCCAGGGCTTTTACCGCCCGCTCGATGTGGGCGGGTTCGCCGTCTTTGAGGCCCAGGGCCGGTTCGCCCACCCCGATCCAGGGGAAGGGCTTAAGGACCGGCTTGAGGGTTTCATACTTGGAAAGGGCGGTGACCAGATTGGCCAAATCCTGGTATTCCTCGCCGTCGGTAACGTGGAGCGATTGGACCAATACCAGCCTGGCCCCGTCTTCCTGGATGCCGGCCAAGACCGAAAGGGCGTTTTTGATGGAGTAGAGCTCGGCGGGGAGTTTGGGGTTGGCTTTCTTAAAGGCCGCGTCGCTATCCCTTCCGTGCCAAATGCCCCGGATGATGTTTGAGGTGAAGGCCAAATGAACGTCGTAATCCGGGAAAGCGGCTTTGACTTTGTCCCGGATGTTGAGAATGGACTCAACCGCCCCGACCTCGGTGGTACCGAAGGCGGCCAGGACTATGGCCGGTTTCTGGGGGGTTCTTTCGAAAGCCCAAACTTTATCGGCCAGCGTTGAGGCGGCCACCTGGATGGCCACCAGGGTAAGGGAGATGAGGGCCAGGTTGAGGAAAATTTTTTTGAGCATCGGTTCGCGTTCTCCTTGGTGCCGAAGTCCATGCCGTCCCCGGCCGCTGGGGCCGGGGACGAAAAAAAACGGCCCCCCCGGGGAAGGGAGGGCCGCGATACCGTTTTTAACCGTGGCTAAGGTCGGGGCGCGCGGGGCATAACCTTACGCGCCCAGCCCAAACTATGCGTTTTCCATGGATTGATTGCGCCTCTTGGGGCGCCAGGCCGATCAATTGCCATGGCGAAGACCGGGGGTGGGTTTTCTGGCTTACGGATCACTGGCTAATTACCCGCCTTCCCACCGACCGTCCCCGGGCCCCCAATCAAAGGCCCAAAGACGCGTTCTCGGCAGTGGCTGGGGCCTTGGCCCCAGGGGTAACGCTCCCCGATTACAGCGGCGGTCCCGCGGCAGAATTTAACTGCCTTCCCCTTTGAGCCTGGTCGGCTCCCTCGGTCCGGGCGGCCGAACCCAAGATCGGCCGCCGATGAAAGTCCTATCTACCGGGCGGCCCGACTCATGGCCGGTCGCCGAAAAAGGTCGCCCCGCAAGGGCGAAAAAACCCGTCAAACGTTTTGGCCCAAATTTTGGGGCCAAAAACCGGGGCGCGAGGCTCTCTGGCTCTACGGCTCTCCGGGTCTCCGGGTCTCCGGGTTTTTTGGCGCGAAAATCGCTCCGCTTAGACGACTTTTATGAAGTATAGAGACAAACGGGGCAGTTGTCAACGCCAAATCCCAGGTCGACGAAAGGCCGAAAAGGTTAAATTTTAAGGGAGTTGCCGGTATGGGGGACGGTCGGAAACTGGTCGGTGGAAGCCAGTCGGGCCCCAGTCGAAAGTCCGCCCGGGGAGGCCGATAGGCCTCCCCGGTCGGCCCGCCTTGCCAAGGTCCGGGCCATTGGCTAAAATGGTGGCGTGAATTTCCCCCTTAACCCGCCAGACCGAGGTTTTTTAGCCCCGAACGGTTTTCCCGCGCCAGGGGGACCGACATTGGTGGCCAGAAGTCCCCGGGGCCCCCAATGGTTTGGGGGCCCAAAGGGGCCCACAAGCCCGGAGGCTTAGAGGCCAAGAGGTTTAAAGGATTGTTTAGAGCATGGAAACCATAGCGAGCCCCTTAGAGACTCAAAAACTGTGCGCCTCCTGGAGGGCGGCCGGGCTGAAGATTGGCCTGGTCCCGACCATGGGTTATTTGCACGCCGGGCACGAGAGTTTAATCGTCAAGGCCCTGGCCGAAAGCGATCGGGTGGTGGTCTCGATTTTCGTCAACCCTACCCAATTCGGCCCGAAAGAGGATCTGGACAAATACCCCAGGGACTTTCAAAGGGACCAAAGCCTTTGCCGCTCGCTGGGAGTTTCCTTAATCTTCGCCCCCAGCCCAGACGACATGTACCCGGCCGGCTTTGCCACCAAAGTGGCCGTGCCCTCCATGGCCGCGACGCTGTGCGGGCGGAACCGGCCCAACCATTTTGATGGCGTGTGCCTGGTCTGCTCCAAGCTATTTAATGTCGTCGGCCCGAGGAAGGCTTACTTTGGCCTTAAAGACGCCCAGCAGTATTTTGTCTTGGCCAGGATGGTCAGGGATCTGAACCTGGATTTGGAACTGGTGCCTTGCCCCACCGTCCGTGAGCCGGACGGGCTGGCTCTCAGTTCCCGTAACGCCTACCTAAACGAGGCCGAGAGAAAGGCGGCCACGGTCCTCTCCCGGGCCCTGGACCGGGCCAAGGGCGCCGCCCTTGGGGGCCAGCGGGACCCTAAGGCCTTAATCGATCTTATCGCCGCGACCGTGGCCGAAGAACCCTTGGCCCGTCTGGAGTACGCCCAGGTGGTCGCGACAGGCGATCTGGCCGACGTCTCGGCCGACCTCTCGACCATAGATGGCGAGATCCTCGTGGCCGCCGCCCTCTGGCTGGGCCAGACCAGGCTCATAGACAACTTCCTCTTCACCCCTCCCGAGGCCCGGCGCTAACCCCACAAAAAAATCCCCGACCGGACGGCCGGGGCGCTTGGCTCAAAGCCGGTAGACCGCGGCTTTTAGGCCGTCGCTGGCGTCGCGGAAGAGAAAGCGGCAGCCGCTGACGTTCATGGCGTTGGCGGCGCTTTCCGGCGGGAGCTTGGAGCGGATTATGGCCTGGATGGGGGTTTTTTTGAAGTTTTCGGCCTCAGCCTCTATCGCCTCCCGGCGATCGGTCGCGTCCCGGAACCGCAGGGCGAAGAAACGCGGCTCAAAATCGGCCTCGCCGGGAATCGGCCGCCTTTCCATGAGGTAGTCGAATTGGTCGGCGTCGAAGGCCCAAAGGCCTTGGTTGGCCATGGCCAAGGCGTAAACGGTAAGCCTCCGACAATAGTCAAAGCCGTTAATCCCCGCGCCCCTGGGGGGAGCGGCCAACCAAAGCAGATCCCGGAATACGTCTTCAATCCTGTCCCGATCGTGATCGATCAAGGCCTGGGTGAAGCTGG
Organism: Deltaproteobacteria bacterium; assembly: GCA_031257955.1. Classification (GTDB taxonomy): domain Bacteria; phylum Desulfobacterota; class Desulfarculia; order Adiutricales; family Adiutricaceae; genus JAIRNQ01. The sequence goes on from JAIRNQ010000294.1 coordinate 8,934, forward strand.
CCGCCAGGGCGTAAGCCTCCCTGGCGTCGGTTTTCGGGGGGATCACCTCCAACAGAAGGGGCAACAGGGCCCCCTTAACCCCGTCGTTGGGAAAGGCGAGAAACGAGTCCCCGGCGGGATCGGCCCCACCAATTGTGTCGGTAGGCTTGTCGGCGGACTTATCGGTGGATTTATCGACGGATTTATCGACGAACTTGTCGGTGGATTTATCGACGGGCTTGTCGGTGGGCTTGTCGGCGGATTTATCGACGGATTTATCGACGGGCTTGTCGGCGGATTTATCGACGGTAAGAAAACCCCGAAAATACATCAACGACGCGGCGCTGGGCGCCTCCGGGCGCAGGGGCGAAACCTCCGACAGTTTTAAGGCTTTGCCCAAATAATCCAAGGCCTCGGGCGACCGGCCGTTCAAGCGGGCCTTCAATTCCCCAAAGGCCCCTTCCACCCAGTGGTCCTTAAACGACGGATCCCCAAAAAATGCGAAAAGCGATTCCGGGTTAATGACCCTATCTCTGCCGTTCCAGCTATAGCCGCCGTAATGGTCCATGAGTTGCCGATACGGATCCTCGGCGAATAAGGACTTGAAGGCGCTCTCCCCTTTAGCCCCCGAATTCGCGGCGTACTCGACCCACTCGCCAAAGATCCCGTTCAATTCCTCCCAGCTAAAGCCAAAGGCCTTCCCGAGAGCCCCCAACCGCCCGGCGTCCCCAACCGGCCGAAGGCCTGGGCCCTCCGTAAATCCCAGCGCCGTCTCGCCGACGAATAATAAGAGCCCCACCTTATCGCTTTGGCGCATGGCCCGGTAGAGATCCTCCAGAACTTTCCACACTTGGGCGGCCAAGGCCGGCTCGCTTATCGCCTTTAAAACCGGCGCGTCGTAGCCCTCGACAATTACCGCCACCTCACCCGTCCCCTGGCCAATCGCTTGGCCCGTCGCCTGGCCAATCGCCTGGCCTTCAATCTTACCTACCGCCTCGGCGGAGAGCTTACCCGCCACCTCGGCGGCCGGCTCACCCAAACCCCCGCTTTGGCCCCGACCGGCCAGTTTATCCACCATTTCGCCGAAGGCGGCGGCCGGACGGTCTCCGGAAGCCGGCAGATCCAGTGCCTGGGCGGCCTCCCCCAGGGCCGAGACGAGCTGGGCTTCCAACGCCTTGGGGTCGGGGGCGGCCATATTTTCAAAATTCAGTCGAAGAACCGGCTTCGGTAGCCATTGGTAGTCAGATTTGTCCAGCCACAAACCGGCGAAGGGTTCCCGCTTGGCTTCCAGGGCCAAGGCCAAGGCGT
>JAIRNQ010000314.1 GCA_031257955.1 Deltaproteobacteria bacterium
CGTCCGGGCCGACCGTTTCCAAAGATTTGGGTTTCAGGCTGGTCGTGGTGGCCCCGGAAGCGGTGACCTCCACGGTTCGCCAAGACGGTTTCCGGGAAGCCTTTAGCGGCCTGGACGTCGTCCCGGTCGAGGAAGGCCGCGACGGCCCGGGACGGGAAAAAGTCGAGAAAGAGGCCAAAGTCGTCGATGAGACGAAATTAACCGGCATCGAGAACAAGGGCCCCCTGGACAAGATTAACGTTCTCCTCGAGACGGCCGTCGATCAAGACCAAGTGGACGTTTTTGAGTCGTTGAGGGCCGACATACAAAACATTAACTTTAACGAGGCTTCCGACGACGAGGTGACCATCAGGACCAATTGCCGCAACTTACTTTTCGTGGTCTATTCCATCTACAATACGGACAAACGGCGTCGCGACGCCCTGTCCGACGCCCAGCTGGAAAAGGATCAGTTGGCCCAGTTGGATGCCATCAGCGCCGCCGAAAAGAAAAAGTACCGCAAGCAAATCCAAGAATTGACCGCCACCATTCAGAAAAACCTTGACGTGGCCGTAAAGCAGGCCGAAAGCCTGGAACTGGCCCTGGCCAAGGAATTCAATTCCTATTTGGATCTATTGTCCAAACATGACGGCTTTGATCGTTTTGAGGTTAACAACGTGATGATCCTCATTCAGCAGGACATCAAAGGGGACGACATTTATGCCCAAGCCATGCGCCGGGCCCACCAGCAAGTCAACTTGGACCTGGGCCACTGGCGCATGAACAACAAAGGTGCCATCGGCTTGGAGGCGATACTAAACAACGCCATTTAACGCCACATGGGGTGCCCAAGGCCCGCCCCTAAGGCCGCGAAGGATCCGACGATCCGAGGGCCGTTCGGGCCGGGTAGGGCCGGGAAACGGGCCCTGGCCGGCCCTGGACCGTTTGGGTCGGGCGGCGCGGTCGGGGCGACTGGTAGGCGCGTTTTAGGTTTGACTTTATTGGCCAGAAAGGGTAAATTAACTTTTATTTTCCATTACTTTCAAGGCGAATTCCTTGAGGTTGTTTTAAGTCTATTTTCGCTCTATTACTTGATTTGAAGTACCCAAAATAAAGATTTTAATTTCTAAAAGTATGGATAATCGATAGATAATCCATTCGATTAAAAACGTAGTAATTGAATATTGATTTTGGAAATTATAATGTCTGTTTTAGGTATACAATTATTTCGTATCAGTTTACCAATTTGACATAAACATTTTGCGTTTATTTGTCAATAACCTGCCTGAAAGGATGGAACTTATGGACAGTCGAATTTCTCAAAACAAGTTCGTGGTATTAACCATGATCTTCATTTTCGTGGCCTCCACGCTATTGGCGGCGGGTTGCGGGTCAAAGTATGGGGCAAAGACGGTTAAGGTCAACTATTACCCCGAATGCTACCAACCCATCGACGAACTGCGCCAGGCTGAGGAAAAGGTGCGCAAAGACGCCGCCACCGGGGCGGCCGTGGGCGCCATCACCGGCTTGGTCGTCGGCTTGGCCACCACGGGCAGCGCCAGGGGCGCGGCCGTGGGCGCCGGGATTGGCCTGGTGGCCGGTTTGGCCGGATCGTATCTGATCTCCAGCGCCATCCAGGACAAGGCCCTCAAGGAGCGTTTCCAGGCCTATAACAACACCATCGACGCCGAAACCAATAACCTCAATATCGCCGTCAAGTATGCCAAGAAATCCTGCGACTGCTACGACGCCGCCTACAAGAGATTGAACGCCGGCTTCCAAAAGGGCCAGTTCAGCAAGGAAGAGATGCTGGTCCGCCTTAAGGAGATCCGCGACGGCAACAACGACGCCATTAAAGTCCTGCAGGTCTTCAAGGCCGAATCGGTCAAGCACTCCGAGACCTACGCCCAGATCTACAAGCTGGAGCAGAACCGGAAAAGCGACCGGGCCAACAAGAGCAACCTCGGTCAGCTCAGGTCCAAGCAGAACAGCTACGCCAAGGCTACCAGCGACACGGAAAGCACCTTGGCCCTTATCGCCAAACGCAATAGCCTCATCGAAAACGACATCCGCAACCGCGAGATGGCCTTTAGGGGCGGCAACATGCTGGCTTCCTCCGGCGAAAGCGTTCCCCTGTCCGTGAGGTAACGCCTTCGACCTCAGGCTAGTTTGGCACCAGGGGATCCGGTTTATTTGGGCAATCGCGGCCCAGGGGCCGGGTCCCCTTGCTTTTGGGCCCGCATGCCGGACCCCGGCCAGTCTCCCGGCTGGGCCAGCCGGGAAGGCTGGTCGGGAGGGCAAATGGGTACCCATAATAGGCGTTTGGCTTGACCTTAAACGCTCGCTGGGCCATAATAAGGCCAGCGATTAGTCGCGACTTATTCAACGGACTCCATCGACTTTATACGGAGAGACAGTGTACCATCGTTGGGCAGAAATATTGGGCCATCACGCGGCCAAGGTTTTTCAAATAATGAGTGGTCTGTTTCCCGACCGCCTGGAAATAGTCGAAGCCGACGTCAACGGCGGGCCCCGTTCCCCGCTTGGGGTCAGGGTGGATTTCGCCGGCCGCAAGGATTCGGGCCAACCGGCCCGGGGCTATTTCGTTTGCGCCTTCGATAGCATCGAAGCGGCCGGGGACATCGCCTCGGCCATCGCCATCAAACTGGGCTTGGCCCCACCGCCGCCGGGTGACGTCACCGACATCGACAACGTTTTGGGGGAATTTTTAAACATCGTCATCGGGCTCACTTGCTCGGATTGGGCCGAGCATGGCTTAGTTACCGAGTTTGACCCGCCCCAAACGCTGTCCATGCACGACAAAAACGTTACCCTCGAATGGGAAAAGGCTTACCACCTGACCCTTTCCGTTGAGTTGCACCCCACTGTGTCGGTTTTTTTGGTTTTCCTGCCCGCGGTCGAAGAGTCGGCGGCGGTCGCGCCCAAGTGAGCCAAAACAGCCCAAATAGCCCCGGCCGGCCCAGAAGGACCGCCGGGGGCCCTGGCCAGAATATTTGGTTATCGTCATGACCGAAGCGAACCAGCCCAATTGGAAAACCCTTTTTTCCACCAGCAACTTCGCCATGGGGACTCTTTTGATCGTTCCCACGGTATTGGTGCGCAATATGGTGGCCGAAGAGATACTTTCCAGTCGGGAAGTCCTGATGGGCCCCAGGGTCTTGACCTTCACCCAGTTGGAAAACCTCCTGGCCGACGAGATGGGTCCGGCCCCAGTCGATAGGCTACTCAGGCTCATGGCCCTAAATTCCGTGGCCCCGGAGATCTGGGATCCGCTGGGCCTCCCGGGCCTGCCGACCCCCGACCGGGTCCTGGAGCTGGCCGAGCAAATGGGCGACGGCCTGGACCGGCTGAGGCTGGCCGGGATCACCAGCGACATCCTGGAGACCTACGAGCCCAAGTCGCTTACCGGCGTTTTGGCCAAAAACGGCCGCCGTTACTACTCCTGGCTGGGCGACCGGGACGATCACTTTACCCGGCGCTCCAAACTTCTGGAAGCGCTCAAAAGCGGTCGCAAGTTCAAGGCCCTCGAAGACGTGGAAGCCATACACTGTAGCCATTCCAAGAGGCTGTCGCCCTTTGAGGCCGAGCTTATCAAGGCCCTGTCCACCCAAAAGAGGGTCGAGCTGCGGATGTCGGCCCCCAAGTGGCTATTGGAAGAGAAGATTCCCCCGGGCACGAGCTACCATCGCCTAAGGTTCATACGCGACTTGGAAACCACGGCCGGCCCCGGATTAAATCTTATCTGGACCGATCCCGGGGACACGGTCCAGTGGGAGATACCGCCGGCCCTGCGTTACGCCTCGGAAAACCTCTTTGGGCCACCGCCGACCGAACCGGCCCCGGACCCGACCGGGGTACTCGCCATTACCGCCTTTCCCACCCGCTTTTACGAACTCGAAGACATCGGCCGCAAGATCAAGGCCCTGTTGATCCAGGGCGTCCCCGCCCACCGGGTGACGGCCATCGTCCCCAACGTCCCGCAGTGGCTCCCGGGCATATACGACGTGGCCATGCGTTTTGGCATACCCATCCGTTATCCCAGGGGTTCGCCCCTTTCGGTTTACCCCCCGGTCACCGCCCTTTTGGATCTCTTCTCCCTTTGGGGCTCCAACTGGGAGATCAACAGGATACTGAAGATCCTGGAGACCCCGTACTTCGACTTTGATCTGGAAGGCCCTTTGAGGCCCCATATCTTCGAGATTGGCACTTCCGACGATCGGGCCTCGGGCGGATTTAAGGTTAACTACGAGAAGATCGTCGACCAGGATCTAAAAGAAAAGCTGAAACCCGTTTACTTGGCCATTACGCGCCTGAAGCAAGCCGAGATGAACCTCATGGCCGCCAAGACCTGGAAGTCCTTCAGGGATAGGCTCCAGAGCATTCTCAAGGGCTTTCTTTGGCCCGGGCCGATGCTTCCCGAGCCCCGGGGCCGGGGTTACGAAAAGGACTATTGGCTCAGAACGACCACCGATCCTAGGGCCGTGCAGCTAATGGCCGACGTTTTGACCAAACTCTTCGACGCCTTGGTCTCCAGTCAGCATTCGCCCCCGGTAAGTTTGGACTCATTTAAGCTTTGGCTCAAGGCGGCCATGGCCGGGGTGACCTTGGAAATCCATGGCGGGCACACCATGGGCGTCAAGATTTTGAGCTATGAGGATCTACACGGCGCCTTTTTTGATTCCTTGTTTTTGATGGGCATGAACGACAAGGTCTTCCCATCGGCCAAAGCCGAGTCTTGCTGGTGGCCCGACGATTTGGTGGAGTCTTTGGCCAATTCCAATTTGGGCCGTAGACTTTGGTACAGCGCTTCCGAAAGCTACAGCCGGGAAGAGGACATCGTGGCCCAGGCCCTGGTCCAGGCCAAGCGGGTGCACATTTCCTATCAAAGCTCGACCGACGACATGCGCCCGGCCTTGCCTTCGCCGGTGGTCGAAAGTCTCATCGAGCTTTTTCCCGATGGAATTTTGCGGGTCAAAAAATCCGGTTGGCCCATCCCGCCCCAGCCCGAAAACGTCTGCGATCCCGGGGATCTGTGGCTCAATTTGGTGGTGAGCCACCCGACCAAAGAGGCCCCGGAGATCTTCAAACGGCTTTCCACCCGTTCCCTTGAGGAAACCGAGGGTCTTTGGGCCTCCATTTGGGCCAGGCGCAAGAGTTTGGATCTTTACCAAGAAAAAATGCCCCCGGAACTTCTTCGGGCCTGGCTGGACACGCAACACAATTATGAGGGTCGCCCCAATCTAAGCATCAGGCATTTGACCGTCTTCTCCGACTGCCCCAGAAAATTCTGGTACCAAGAAATTTTGAATCTGTTCCACTGGGGAGGCGCCATGGAGGTTTGGCCTAGCGCCGATCAGGGCGAGGTCATTCACGCGACTCTGGAACGGTTTTTGGAGCCCTTGATCAAGGGCGAGACCAAAGACTACGGCCCCAGCCGCCTCAAGTACATCTACTGGGAGCTGGTCCATCGCCAGTACTGTTTTAAGGCCGTGGGCCGAAAGCCTATCTTCGACGCCCTGACCCTCAAGCTGGAGACGGCCTTGATGGCCTGGATTCAGCGTCACAAGGATTTGGCCAAAAGCCAACTTGAGGCCATCGAGTGGTCCTTTGGCGGCAGACAAGGCAACGACGCCCCGCCCTATAAGGTCGACTCGCCTTCCGGCTCTTTCTACCTTTCCGGCCGGATCGACCGGATCGACTGGGAGGGGGGCCACGTGGTGGTCCGCGACTACAAGACCAACCGCAGTTCCTATTACAACGCCGGCGGACGCAAGCCCAAGGAAGGCCCCAGGCCGAGCTGGCACTACCCGATGGTCCTTTACGGTTTGGTGGCCCAGGATCACTTCAAGGCCGAGGCCGAGCCCATCATCGAATTCGTCGATCCCCGAGAAGGCAAGGACCAGCTGACGATCGAGCCAGGGGACTCTTCGGAATTGGCCCAGCTGTGGGAGAATCTCCTGGACGGGACCTTGACCACCCCGCAAGATCAGAAACTGTGCGGGAATTGCGACTTCGTCCGTCTGTGCCGCCCACAATCTAGGGTTGGCGTGGCCGTGGACGGGGGCGAGGAGGTTTTATCCGAGGAATGACGCGCCCGGCTGGCCGGCCCGCCGGCCGGGTCTCGGGCATTTTGGAAATGCTTGAGAAATCGGATGGGATCACCGGCCGAGACAAATCGGCCGGGATCACCGGTCGGGATCGCCGACCGGGATAAATCGAACGGGGACTGCCCGGACGGGACGGACTGGCTGAAGGTAAGGTTATAGACGATAGCTACAACGGTGGGTTTTCATGGACAGGAAGGATAACGAATCCCAATTGGCCGTCCTTGGCTGCCAAGACAATTTCTGCGTCACGGCCGGGGCGGGCAGCGGAAAGACCGGGACCATGGTCGAATATATCATTCGGCACGTGGAAAGCGATTTGGAGAATAACTCCATCACCCGCGTCTTGGCCCTGACCTTCAGCGAAAAGGCGGCGACCGAGATTAGCGATCGGGTGGCCAAGGGCGTCAGGGAGCGGCTCAGGGCGGCCAAGAGGGAAGGCGACCCCAAAAAGATCGCCCAGTGGGAGCGGGAGTTTCGGCGCCTGGGACAGGCGGAAATAGGTACCATACACGGCTACGCCTTTAGCCTGGTGAAATCCTATTCCCATCTAATGGGACTGCCGATGAACATTGGGGTAAACCCCGTCGAGCTTTCCAAAAAAGACTTAATGGAGGTGCTAAACGATCTCCTAAACGAGAGCAACCCCGATCTGTCGTATCTGTTAAGGCTTTTGCCACTGGACGCCGATAATGGCCCCGCTATCGTCGGTTGGCTCCAGACCTGCGTAAGCCGCATGAGCTCCTGGGGCCTTTCGGCCCTGACCTGCGGGGTCAAACCGCCCAAGTTCGAGGCCAGGGCCGTTTTTGACGAGTTTTCCAAAGCGGTGGCCTCGGCCGCCGATTACGTGGAAAGCGGATCCTTCGACGAGTCCAAGTACCCCAATCCGGCCTTGGGCGTCAGGAACTTGGTCCGCTTGCTAAACGACATAAACGATCCCAGACTTTTCCCCAAAAGCCCGGCCGAGCCCCTTTTGGCCGAGACCCTTTTGGCCGAAAACGTCTCGGTTTCGCACTTGCCGAAGTTTCTGTTTTTCGCCGAGCCCCAAGTCGCCCTCCTTTCCAGCTGGCGAAAAAAACAAAACCACAACCACAAACAGGAAATTAACGAGGCCTTCGAAAAGCTCAAGTCGTATCTGGCCTCCGTCGAGGCCGTGCCGGTCACCGAGGCTTTGGTCAGGCTGGCCAACAAGATCCCCCCTCTCCTGCGGGAGAACTGCGCCCGCCGCGGCCAGATAACCTTTGACGACATCCTCTACCACGCCAGGCGCCTTTTGCTCAACGACCCCCGCATCAGGGCCGAGCAATCGGCCAAGTGGAGTCTCATAATCATAGACGAGTTTCAGGACACCAACCGCCTCCAGGCCGATTTGATCGCCCAGTTGATTCCCCAAAGCGGCCAGGGATTCGTCTTTCGCGATCTGGACTGGCCGAACATGCCCTCCAAGCTCAGGGTGGTCGGCGATCCCAAGCAGTCCATCTACCGTTTCCGGGGTTCCGAGCCTTCCATAATGGCCAACCTCCAGGACGTTTTGGAAAAGGGCGGCGGTAAGGTCCTGCCGTTGGACACCAACTACCGGACCCAGCCCCAGTTGATCGCTTTCTTCAACGCTTTTTTTGAGACCATACTCCCTTACGACAAAAACGACATCCAAAAGTCGGCCCGCCCGGCCCTTTACCAAGCCAAGCCCGTGGTCTGCCTGACCGAGGACGTCTCGGGGACGAGAATTGCCTGCGACACCCAAGCCTCGCTAATCGTGGCTTATCTGCGGACCGTTTTTGACGGTCGGGCCGGGATACGGGTGGCCGACAAGGGCTCGGGCGGTTCCCCCGAATCGCCGCCTCGGCTCCCGGTGCCCGGGGACGTGGCTTTGCTCCTAAGGCGCCGAAAGAACGCCGACGTTTTTCAGGCCGCCCTGTCCCAGGCCGGTTGGCCTTGCCATACCCTCAAAGGCCAGGACCTCTTTGACATACCGGAGATCACTGGCTTGGCCTCGGCTTACCTTTACCTATGCGGCCGTTCGGTGGACCTTAACTTGGCCGCCGCCATAAGCTCCCCGTTGGGTCCCGTCTCCGAGGAGACCTTGTCCCGCTTGGCTTGGCCGGAAGCCCCGGATCGCCTTCATAGGGCCATTTCTTGGTACTTTGAGGACCAGGGCCGGCCCTGGCCCAACGGCATCAACTATTACGAGCTGGGCTCCCTCATCCGCTTAAGGCGCCTGTTCCTGAACCTAAAGCCTTACGTCCTGCGCCGACCGCCGGGCGAACTTATCGAGACCATGGTCGAGGAGCGGAACCTCTTGCCGCTTTTGGTGACCGGCGACGGCGGCTCCGCCGATCGGGTCAGAAACATCCAGTACTTCATCGATTTTATGAAGACCTTGCCCCTTAGCGACCCCAACCACGCCGAGAGCGCAGCCGACATCATCGAAATGCTTCTCCAGACGGGTCTAAACAGGGGCGAGGTCAGCGACGACTTCTTCGAGGGCCTCCCGGACGAAGAGTCGATAAACATCATGACCGTCCACCGGGCCAAGGGCCTGGAGTTTCCCATAGTCATAATCCCCGAGGCCGACGTGGGCCTGCCCAAAAACACCACCGGCCTTAAGATCTGCGACAGCGGGCGGGTGGTGGTTCGGTTCCGCTCCGAGACGCTGGGATCAAAACTTGAACCGCCGGAATTTGACGAGTTTAGGACCATCGAGCAATTCTTCGAGCGCGAAGAAAACAACAGGCTTTTGTACGTGGCCGCCACCAGGGCCAGGGACCACTTGATCTTCGTCGGCCACCGGAAGAACCCGCCCACCGATTCCTGGCTGAGGACCTTGATCGGCTTCGAGAGGTTTGACGAATTCGTCGAGGTGTTAATGCCGGAATTCGAGCCCCAGACCCTAAAATCGCCGCAAGCCCCGCAAACTCCCCCCAGGCTGCCCGGGGCGCCCCCGCGGGGTAGCGACGACATCCTTAGCCGTTTCAAAACCGAGATGATCCTGCCCGCCCCGGCCCCGGAGTTTATCCAGCTGACCGTGACCTTGTATTGCCGCCTCCAGGCCGCCTTTATCGAAGGGGCCGCGGATTACGCCGAGGCCAGCCGGATAGCCTGGTCCGACCAAGCCGTAGAGGATTCCTCCTTCTATGCCCAGGTCGGCCCCAAAGAAGGCTTGGCTTCGGCCGCGGCCCGGGGCACGGTTTTTCACGCCGTTCTGGAAACTTCCAGCTTCGATCTGGATCTCTCCGGCTATATGGCCATGGTGGTCGACCGGGCCCTTTGGTTGGGCTTTTCGCTTACCGACGAGGAGATCGAATTTTTGGCCAACAAAGCCCTGCGTTTCCAAAGCTGCGAATTCGGCCAAGAGCTTAAGGCCACCATGGACGCCGGCCGGATGTACCGCCGGGAATGGCCCTTCTGGCTTAACCTGCCCAAGGACAAATACGACGTCGGGCCTTTGCAGCTAAGCGGGGTCATCGATCTCTTTTACGTCAACGACAAAGGCCAAGGCCGGCTCATCGATTACAAACTGGCCAAGCCCGGAACCAGCTTCATCTACGAAAAACAGCTGGAAATTTACGCGACGGCCATCAGAAAAGCCGGCTTTACCGGGGATCTGCTCTCCCGCGTCTGGTATTCCGGCGCCTAAGTCCCCCTGGCCCCCAGCCCCTGGGCCAGGGGCTGGGGGGCCCTTTGACGGTGGCCGATTTAAGCCCTTAGCCCGTAGGATCTCCCGTCCATGTCCCTTTCCCCAATTAACGCCCCCCGATCGTCTCGCGCCGATCCCTTAGGCCGACCCAACTCTCTCCTCGGCCTGGCCGCCTCTGGCCGCCTGGCCCTGGCCGCCGCCCTGCTGGCCTTATTCCTGGCCGGGCCCGCCCTGGCCCGGCAGTACTTGCCCCAGCCGGACTTGGCCCAAATCGACTCCCGCGATCTCACCACGGCCATGGCCAGGAAACCCTCCAGCCAAGAGGGCCCGGCCCCGGCCGAAGCGGCCGACCAAAACCCGCCCACTCCCGCTCCCGGGGCCGCCCCAGAGCCCACGCCGCCACCGGCGGCGGCCGATCCTTCCGCGGCCGACCTTTCGGCGGTGGGCCAAGGGGCCCAGTCCCTAACCGACGGCCTGGCCGAGCCTCCGACGCCCCAACCCAACCCGGTCGGCCTAAACGCCGTGCCCCTCCCGGCCGAGCGGCCCCTGGTCTTCGAGATCAAGCACAAGGTCCCCAGGCCCTTGGTCGGTAAGTCTTGCACGGTAAAGTTCGCCGCCGTGGGCGACATCCTCATCCACGACACCATGAGGAAATATTCTCTCAAGGACGACGGGAGTTACGACTTTAAGCCCAATTTGCGTTACGTCCAACCCCTTTTAGCCAAATCCGATCTGGTCATCGGCAATTTGGAAAACCCGCTGGCCGGGGCCGAAAAGCGCCTGACCGGCTACCCCAACTTTAACGCCCCCCAGGAACTGGCCGCCGATCTGAAAGAAATCGGCTTCACCACGGTTTTGATCTCCAACAACCACTCCATGGACCGGGGCTGGCCCGGCTTGGAGACCACCATCGAGACCGTGGAGCGGGCCGGCTTGGATTACGCCGGCGGCTATAGCGATCCCGAGGACAAAAGACGGCGTCTCATCAGCGTCTATAACGGCGTCAAAATTGCCTTGCTGGCCTATACCTACGGCCTCAACGGTTATCCCGGGCCCAAAAGCGGCGAGGAATGGCGTCTGGGGGTCATTGACCGCCAGCTTATATGGAACGACATGCGTTCCGTCCAAGAGGAAGGCGCGGACTTTATCATCGTCAGCCTCCACTTTGGCAACGAATACCAACGGAAGCCCAACGCCGAGCAACTAAAGCTGGTCGGCGAGCTTCTGGCCGGCGATCCGACCAACGGCCTGGCCGGGGCCGATCTGATCCTGGGCCACCATCCCCACGTGGTCCAACCCTTCGTCCAAGTCGACAACGGCCCGGGTCTCCCCGGCCAAGCGGTCATTTACAGCCTGGGCAACTTCATGACCTCCCAGCCCTTCGCCTACACCTACCTGGGCCTAATCCTCGAAGGCGAGCTGACCGTCACCCCGGACGGCCAAAAGATCCTGGGCCCCTTTACCCTCATCCCAACTTACTGTCACAAAGGCGTCAAAGACGGCAAGAGGGTCTACCGGGTCATCCCCTTGGCCCTGGCCGCGAACGATCCCCAAAGCTACGACCTGACCCCGGCCATGGGCGCCAATTTGGCCAAAACCTTGAAAGAAATGAACGCCCACTTGGTGTCCATGGAACCCGATTCCTCCAAATGGCCCAACTTTAAGTGATTCCACAAGAAATGGACG
>JAIRNQ010000317.1 GCA_031257955.1 Deltaproteobacteria bacterium
CTTTTGCGGGTTGCTTGGGCTCTTCCAGATTCTGCCCCAGCTTTTCAAATCCCTTGGCCAGACCTCGTCCGGCCAAGCCCCCAACTCCGGGGCCAACCCGCGCACCGATCGGGACATATCCTTCCGGGCGGTTTGTTTGGCCATTTTGATCATAATTATCACGGTGGGCCTAAGCCCCATCGTTCCGGTTGGGCTTTTGGGTGCTATACTTATTGCCTTATTTGGGTTTTTGTTTGCTTCAGTCACCTCAAGGATAACCGGGGTCATCGGCAATTCCAATTCCCCGGCCTCGGGCATGACCGTGGCTTGCCTGATAGTTACGGCCTTTCTGTTTAAGCTCACCGGAAACGACGGGCCCCCGGCCATGATCTCTTCCCTTCTGGTCGGTAGCGTCATTTGTGTCGTTTGTTGTCTCTCTGGGGACACCTCGCAGGATCTAAAAACTGGTTTCATTTTGGGCGCCACCCCCAGAAACCAGCAGATAGGCGAGATTGTCGGGGTGGTGGCCTCGGCCCTGGTCGTGGGGAGCGTGATGCTCCTCTTCCATAAGGCTTGGGGCTTCGGCTCGCCCGAGCTTCCCGCCCCCCAGGCCAACCTGATGAAGTTAATCGTCAGCGGGGTCATGGGCGACCAGTTCCCGAGGCCCTTGGTTTTAAGCGGGGTCTTGCTGGGCTTGGTCCTGGCCGTCTTCCGGTTGCCGATCATGCCCATTGCCGTGGGCCTTTATCTGCCTATCCATCTCTCCACCCCCCTCTTGGCCGGGGGCCTCATCAGGTACTTTTGCGTGGAAGGGAACCGGCAGAAAAATTCCTTCTTTGAGGCGGCCCACGAAAAGGGCGTCCTCTATAGCTCTGGGCTAATCGCCGGCGAGGGGGTTACCGGCCTTCTGTTGGCCGGCATGGCCGTCACGGGCCTGGGCTGGGATCTGGTCGGGGATGCTTGGTGGGGGCCCTGGCTGGGCCTCTTGGCCTTTGGCCTTCTGGGCCTGAGCCTGGTTAAGGCCATTTGGGGTAATACCTTTGGCGCCCATTCATTTTAGTCTCGCCCCAGCCGGCCACCCCTCCGGGGCCGGCGGGCCCGGAGGGTCCGATGGCCGGAAGAGGCCGGCCGCAAGGCCGGCCATTCCTTGGCCGTCACTTACCGAAGGCTTTCTTATCAAGCGCTATAAGCGATTCCTGGCCGACGTGGAGATCGAGGGCCTGGGAACGGTCACCGCCCACACGCCCAACACCGGGGCCATGCTCGATTGCTCGGAACCCGGCCGTCCCGTCTACCTCAGCCTCTCGCCGAACCCCAATCGAAAGTACCCCTATAGCTGGGAGATGATCGCCATGCCCGACGGGCTGGTCGGGGTTAACACGGCCCTTCCAAATAAACTCGCCTCTCTGGCCTTTAGTATGGGGACAGTTCCCGGCTTTCCCAAAGAGGGCCTCAAAGTCGAGTCGGAGCGCCGGGTCGGCCGTAGCCGCCTGGATCTTTTGCTGACCTTGCCCGACGGGACCCAAGTGTTCGTGGAGGTTAAAAACTCCACTTTGGTCAGGGACGGGGTGGCCCTTTTTCCGGACGCCGTAAGCCAAAGGGGCAAACGACACCTGGAAGAGCTTTCGGCCTTGGCCGCCTCCGGCCGGCGGGCCGCCCTGTTGGTCATGGTCCAGAGAAGCGGGGCTCGCCATTTTTCCCCGGCCGACTTCATCGACCCGGCTTGGGGTAAGGCCCTGCGGGAGGCCGCCGCCGCTGGGGTGGAAATCCTGGCCCACACCGTAGATCTAAGCCTTACCGAGGCCGGCTTTGGCCCGGCCTTGGAGATCCGCCTTTAACGCCACCGGCGACGGCGGTGGCCGGGGCCGCCTTTGGCTGTGCCAGTTAAACTTTGGGGGTCCAACTTTGACGCTTCCGGCCGACTTGGGCCCTTTGGGCTTGGGGGAGATTTTCGACCCGCCGCTGAACGCCCCGCCGCCGGCCCCGCCTCCCTATGGCAGCGGGGCCCACGTCCATCTCGGGGAGATTTCGGCCTCGCTTTTGGGCCAGCCCGCTTGGTCTTTGGTGATCAAGCTTTTTCCGGCCATGGATCCCAAAGAGGCCATGGCACTGGTCGAATTCGGTTCGCTCTGGTTTGACGATCGGGTGGTTTTCGACCCGATGGCCGACATTTCCGCCAAAAACTTTAGGCTTAACCTTCCGGCCTACGGTCCTCGGGTTTACTACGAAATAGACCCGGCTCGGTTGGCCCTGCGGGACGGCGACCTGTTGGTTTACGACAAAGAAGCCGGACCACCCACCGTTCCCGCCCCCCACGATTCCAAAAACAACCTCTTGGCCGCCCTGGAAAGGTATACCGGGCTGACCCTTCGGGCCCCGCATCGCCTGGACGCCGCCACCTCGGGCCTGACCATCGTGGCCGCCAACCGACTGGCGGCCAGCCGTCTGGGACAAGCCTTTTCCACCGGCAAAATAAAAAAACGCTATTTGGCCCTGACCCGGGGGCCCAAGCCGGCCTTCGAAAAGACCCTGGTCGAGGCGGTCATATCGAAAGAGGCCGGACGCTATAAGGCCTCGGCCGGAGGGCCCGGCTATCCCAGCCGGACGGCGCTGACGGTTTTGGGGGAATACGGGGACAAGGTTTTGTTTTTGGCCGAACCGCTGACCGGGAGAACCCATCAGATAAGGCTTCATATGGCTTACCTGGGTTACCCAATCGAGGGGGATAGGCTTTACGGGGGAGGGGAGGCCCCCAGGCTCATGCTCAGGGCCTCGGGACTAGCTTTCGGGCATCCGGGAACGGGAAAGGCAGTGACTTTGGGCGGGCCTTGGCCTTAAGGCCAAGGTCCGGGGTGGTGCGGGGGAGTCGGCGATCAGTGGAGGGTTTTTTTCGATTTGCCGTCCTTGGACTCCTCCTGGTTCATGCCTTCTTTCTTGAAGCGCCTAAAACCGCAAGTGTCTTCGTGAAGCTGATCGGCCGCCTCTTTCAAGCCGCTGTGGTTCATGAGGTTGGCCAAGGTTTTTGCGGCTTTTAGGCGCAACTTGGTCACTTTGGCTCCCATGCCCAGCAAAGACATGCTCTGGTAGACCTTTTTGGCCTCGGTCAGCCAACCCAGGGATTCGTAAGCTTTAATCAGGTAGGTGGCGGCCTGGGCCCGTCTTTCGAGGGTCTTTAGGGCTCTGCCCAGATCGCCCATGGATTTGTACACCACCAAGGCTTCTTCGTATTGCTTTTCGTTTATCAACCCCACAACGGTATCCAGGGCGGCCTTGGAGATGTAGCCGCCGAAGGGGCCCTTGGGCTGGATCTCCATGAGTATGTCGTAGATGGTTTTGGAAATTTGGAGCTTGCGTTGGTTGTTATAGGTCAGGATAATGATGGCCACCAAACACCTTTGATGGTTGATATCCTGGGTTTTGGGGAGTCGGTCCAAGGACTCGAAGACGCGCATGACCAAAGGCCATTTGCCCAGCGGGACGGCCGAGGAAATAATCAGGTGCCCGGCCTGGGCGATGTCGTGGGCTACCATGCGGTTAACCAAGTCCAGATCGAACATGGTCATGTAGATGGCTTCGGCTTCGGGGAAGTTGCCGCTTTCGGTGTAATCAAGTATCAGGTTAAATGAGGCTTTACCCAAAAGGGAAGAAATGCTTTCTTCCTCGAAATCGTGGGTGTCGAAATCAGTGTCGTTGTATAGGCCGATGTCGTAATAATCGTTTTCGAAATCGACGTAGTGGTTAACGATCTCGGAGAACCCACCAATGGGAAAGTTTCTGAGCTTGGCGAGGCTGGCGTTGTTTTCGAAAAAATCTTCGTCGAAGTCATAATCGTCGTCCATGGGCATGCGCATTTTCTGCAGGTGGACCACGGCTTTTTCGTGGTACTCCAGGAAATGCGTCTTGGCCAGGGTGGTCAGCCCCAGCCCGCCCACGAAGCTGACCAAGTTAACCAGGGCTTTGCCTTTCTCCAGGAAAACGTCTTCGGCCTCACCCAGTTCGTCGAAGAGCTTATAGATTTCGAGGGTTTTTTCCAGTTCCTTTTTGTGTATGTAGTAAGAGACCAGGCTGAACACGGCCCTGGCCCTGAGGATGCCCACGCCGGGCCCGTTTCCGTAGCGGGCCATGCCTTTAAAGAGCTCTTCGGCCCGGCTGGCCTCATTGGCCTTGAGGTAGGCGGCCATCAGGTTATGGGCCCCTTGGACCTTGGAAGGGGCCAGGACCTCGTGATCGCCAAAATCGTTCAGGCGCTGGAACAACCCTTCGGCCAGGTCAGGCCGTTTGGCCACGCAGTAATCGCTCATGAGATTAACCGTGCTCTTGGCCTTTACGGCCAAGATATCCAAGGAATCACCGAAACGGTCGAGCGATTCATAGAGGGCCAGGGCTTTGTCCAGCTCTTCAAAGTCGCCGTAAATGAAAATGAGGTTCCCCACCGCCCGGCTATGCTCCAGGATAAAATCCTCTTCGTCGCTTAGCCCTTCAAGGTCGGAGCAAATCTCCTCGGCCTCGGCCAAGTTTTTTTTGTCGGCAAAGCCTATGAGTTCCACGGCCGCCTTGGCCAGAAGGACGGAATTGTCAGCCTTTTTCCGCAGGCTAAGCATTTCGCGAAAGTACTTGGCCCCCTCTTTCCAGCGGCGGGACTGGATGAAGGCGCGGATCAAGTTCAACCCGGCCATGCTTTTGATGGGGACGAACTCGTTGACGTTATCGTGCTCGGTTATGGTTTTGTAGACATCGAGGGCCTTGCTGGCCTGGCCGGTCAGGGCGTAGCCGGACAACAGGTTAATGGCCGCTTGGCCCCGGACTAGGTTGGCGTCCTCGTAGTCGCTCTCGTCGTCCAAAAGCTCCGGGGAAAATCTGGCTGGCTTCTCG
The DNA here is from genome assembly GCA_031257955.1 of Deltaproteobacteria bacterium. Classification (GTDB taxonomy): domain Bacteria; phylum Desulfobacterota; class Desulfarculia; order Adiutricales; family Adiutricaceae; genus JAIRNQ01. Next base: position 4,852 of record JAIRNQ010000317.1, read on the forward strand.
CCGCCAGACAGGGGATTTACCAAGGTCAGCACCGGCTTACGAGTTGGCCCGTCCGCGGCCTCGGCCCTAGGCTCGCCGGCCGGATTACCGTCCACGGTCATATTTTCCGCGGCGGAGGCCTCCCGCCCGGCCACATCGCCACCGGCTTCGGGGTCGGCCCCTGGGCCAACTCGGGGCCGGCTTCAGGACCGAGTTCGGGGGCGATTTCGGCCTTGGCGCCTTTGCTTACCAAACTTAAGTCGGGCTTGTTTGGGCAATAAAGCTTCATCGTGTTGTAAATCTTATGGGCCCTGGCCAACTGCTGGCACATGACGAAGCGGCTGATCAAATTGAAGGCCGAGCGGACCAAACCGTGGGCCATCTCCTCAATGTGGGACAGCTTAAGATTTTCGTAATAGATGGAGCTGGCTTGGTCGAAGCGTCCGTCGTCCAGATAGCCAATGACCAATAAATTTAAGCAGGCCGCCAGTTGCCAGTAGGAGGCGCCGGTTTTTATCAGCGGCTTCAGGGCGTCGAAGTATTGCTTGGCGTCGTTGTTCAATTCCATCAGGCAATACATGTTTATGAGTTTGCCCATGGTCAGGGACAAGTTCAGCGGCTCTTGCGCCTTGGCCTCTGGGGAACCGGCAATGGCTTCGACCAAATCCCTGACCTTAACCTGGGCCAGGGCCAGTTTGGCCCTCTTTCGATGCGTTTCGTTATCTTCCTTGTCTACTTTGGCTTTGAACTCCCCGTCCGGGGAAATGCCAATTCCCAAGGCACCGGCCAAGTTGTAAATAACGTCCAGCGTTTCGTCCAGCTCGTTTATTAAGCCGGCCGGCCCAAGGTTTGCAAAATCGACCATTTTTTTCGCACTCTCCGAATCAAAGGCCTAAAGGGCCGGAGCGACCGGACCCGTACCCGCCCGCCGGGCCCGAAACGGCCTCGGCCGTTGGCCAATCGCGACCCACCTGGGTAAATGGGTGCCAAAAGGGCGACAATTAGTTCAAATGTGCTAAGTAGCCCAATTATCGCCGAGATGAAGATACCAGTTTCTTGATTAATTATCAAGCAAAAACTGTGAAGATTTTAAGACCCTTGGCCAAGAATGTCCAATCAGGCTGTGGGTTAATCGACTCGATGTTAGGGTAGTTTTAAAATTCTTTTACATATTTAAGGCGAAGTTAATTTTTAACTTTATAATAGTTTACTATTGCTCTATATCGTAGTCTCTATAATCATGATATCGCCTAAAATTAACCTTGTCAACTCCCGCCCCGGTCTCACCCTGGCCTGACCCGGGCCAGGCCTGACCCCATCGGGCAGTCC
>JAIRNQ010000342.1 GCA_031257955.1 Deltaproteobacteria bacterium
AAAAATCCCTCCCGTGTCGGTCTGGAAAATTAGGATAGGGGGCGGGTTGTATGCAAAATAGATGCCAATACTCTCAAATTTCAGGCCGGTTTGAAAAAAAATTTGACGCTTTTGTACTGTAAGCTCGAAAATAAGTCTTGACATGATAAATTGAAATGATATAATCATCCCATAAATTAAAACTCAAATTGATTTTCGCAATACCGTTGTAAGCCCGTCTGAAAAGACAGACACATTTAAACTCAACCGTTAAACGGTTCCAAAGGTTATCGGTAGCAAATGTTAACGGTTCCAGATGTTATCAGTTGGTCGTCGCTCAAAGATTCGACCATTTACACCACGGTTCTCCATGGTTAGGCGCGAGCGGCCCCGGCGTTTTCCCGGACCGCTTGGGTAAGCCTGAAGTAGGCCGTTTGGCAAAACGTCATTCCAGCGCGACAATGCCCCGATTCAGTCGTTAGAGGAAAAAAATGAAAATTCGTCAAGATTTCGTAACTAATAGTTCATCTACTTCTTTTGTTATCTCTATGAAGGAAAAATTCACGTTAAAGAATTTTCTTAAGGCTCTGAAAGTTAATGATAAAGGTCTTATGAACCAGTTTTATATTGATACGTTTGAAGTCATTAATAAGAATAAACAGGAAATTAATTTGAAATTTGAAAAAAATGACCTTGGATTGTTTAATTTTGATGACTTTTTAGATTTTTATTGTGAATCTGAGATAGTAATCGATAATGTAAAAAAATTGTTAGAAAATAAAAGAGAAGTATATCTTGGCGAATTTGAAAATTATTCAATGAATAGTATTGAAGAGTATTTACTTAAAACGGTTATCGATATATCTACGGATGATATATTTTTTTCTAGTTTACGAGATTATTTTTAGTAAAAATTGATTTTTTATTAAATTTATCTTTAATGAAATAAATAATATATAGGTTTTATTATGATTTTTCACCAAGATTTCGTAACAAATTGTTCTACAACGACATTTATAATTTCTATGAAGGAAGATTTTACACTAGAAAATTTTTTAAAGGCAGTTAAAATTGATAAAGATCATGTTTTATATAAATTTATTGTAGATATTTTTACAGTAATAAATAAGAATAAACATAATATTGATGAGTATCAAAATTTATTGGATAAAGAGTCAAATAGTTTAGATAAAATTTTAGATTGCTATTGTTCTAACGAAAAATCTTTTAATATAGTAAGTAAATTGATCCAAGAAAAAAGAATTGTCTATGTTGGTGAGTTTCATGGCTATCTTGCTGATCCAACTGAGTCATATTTATGCGAGGGTGAAATTTTATTTTCAAATAATGATATTTACTTTGAAAGTTTAAAAGGTAGCTATTACTAACCTTAAATTTTCTTAACTGGGACTTTGTTTTTTCGGCGCAGTTAGCCCGGCTCTGCTTATGGGCAGCCTAGTGCGAATGGGTGTAGAGCCGAGTTGGTTTAGAAAAGAATTTGGGCTAACCCAGCTAATCTCAGATGCCTTATGAGTAAGGATTGCAATGTCAACAACTTAAGCTTGCTCGGCTAGCTTGCTTTTGTTGGCGACTGGATAGCATCCGCTCAATTAGCGGCTCTCAGATTATGACGCTTATCCGCAGTTGCGGTCAGGCGCCTTAAGTTGTTGACATTGGTAAGGATTGAGCTTTTTGGAGGATAATATGAAAATTCGCCAAGATTTTGTTTCTAACAGTTCATCAACTTCCTTTGTGGTGTCCATGAAGGAAGATTTCACTCTCGAAAACTTTAAAAAAACACTAGGAATAACTCAAAATAACCTTTTAGCTGGTATCGTAAAGGATATTTTCGGGGTTATTAATTCTAAGAAAAGAGACGTTAAAGATATAGTGGAGAAGTATCCCAAATTTTATAATGACCCTATAGATGTTTTTGAAGAATATTGCTATGATTCTGACTCGCTTGAGTTAGTAAAAAAGCTATTAAAAGATAATAGAAAAGTATATGTTGGCTCTTTTGCAGATCAAGGGTGGGATAATCCGATAGAACTATATCTCTGCTTCAGCAAAATCCTTATATCAAACGAGGACATATATCTAGAAAGCTTACGCGAGTACTATTGACCGTCTATGAGTCATTTGGCGATTGGCTTGGCTGCCCCTAAAAGAGGAGGTTTACAAGGCCAGTGCGGTCCGAGCCCGAGTCGTCAGTGGCAGAGTAGTCAAAGCCGACAGGATTGAGCTTTTTAGAGGATAATATGAAAATTCGCCAAGATTTTGTTACTAACAGTTCAGCAACTTCGTTCGTGGTGTCCATGAAGGAAGCTTTCACTCTCGAAAACTTTAGAAAAGCACTAAGAATAAGTCAAAATCACATTTTAGCTGGTTTCGTAAATGATATTTTCCAGGTTGTGAATTCTAAAAAATGTGATATCAAACAACTAATGCAGAACTTTGATAGATATTATAATAATATTATAGATATTTATGAAATTTTTTGTTATGATTCGAACTCGCTTGAGATCGTAAAAAAGCTATTAAAAGATAATAGAAAAGTATATGCTGGCTCTTTTGAAGATAAAGGGTTGGATAATCCTATAGAACTATATCTCTGCTACAGCAAAATCCTTATATCAAACAGGGACATATATCTGGAAAGCTTAGAAGAGTACTGATGACCGTCTATGAGTCATTTGGCGATTGGCTCGGCTGCCACTAAAAGACGAGGTTAACAAGGCCAGAGCGGTCCGAGCCCGAGTCGTCAGTGGCAGAGTGGTCAAAGCCCGAGTCGTCGGGGGCCAGAGCGGTCCGAGCCCGAGTCGTCGTGGCAGAGTAGTCAAAGCCCGAGTCGTCGGGGGCCAGAGCGGTCCGAGGCCGAGTCGTCGGGGCTGAAGCGGTAAAAGCTACCGGGCCAGAGCCAGCGGTGACAGAATCGTTTAGGCCAAAGCCAGACAGAGATTTGAAGCCATAGCCTATTTTTCTGGCCGACCGGGAAGTGGCCCTGGACTGGTTTGTCGGGCGCCATGAAATAGTTATTTTGCCGGGAAACGTCTTGCCCCGATTCGCGTCGTGGGCCTGACGCGTGTCTAGCCTGGTTCGCCACTGGGCCGGTTTGGGAAACCAAGCCGGCCTATTTTGTTGGGGGCCGAAGGCTGGCCGAGTGGAAGGGTAGGCCAGAGTGGCCTTGCGGATGGTGGGGTTTAGGGAGAAGGGCCGCCGATCGGGGTAATGACTCGGCTGCCAGAATGGGTAGTTCCGGGGTTTGGAGTAGATTGGGTTTAGGCGAGGGCCGAGGCACCCGAGGAACCCGGGGAGCTTGTGGAGCCCGAGGAACCCGGGGAACTGGGCTTCGTAGCCTCTGGCTTTGGACGGTGGTTATTTTTAGCTTCGGGGTTGGTCTTGGAAAAAAGGGATTATGGCCGGTAAAGCTAAATATTGTCGCGATGTTGGGGTCGGGATTGTTTGGATGGGTTGTTTTTAGTCCCGGCAACGGTTGACGTTGAAAAACTGGCAGCCTCCCCGACAAAAGGCATAGCTTTCGCAGGTTTTACAAGCCGAAATGGGCTGGTTTTGGGTTCCGGGAGTGCGCAATTTCTCCCGGGCCATGATGAATTCTTCCCCGTTCCTCCAACCGTCCCCCAAAGTCCGAGTCCTAAGATCGACCCCGTTTTTGGAGATATCGTTTATGAACGAGCAGGGATAAAGCATCAAATCTTCGGAAATGTAGGCCGAAAACCTTCCCGCTTCGCAGAACTCTACCGTCTCCAAGGCCAGTTCAGGGCCCATTAGCGGAAGATAGGAAATCATGCAGCTATCGAAGCCGATTTTGCAGGTTTTCAGCTGGCCCAGTAACCCAAACAAACGCTTAACGTCTTCGGAATCCCTTAAACATAAGGATTCTGGAGAATGGATGGGTTTATAGTTTAGAAATACCAAGGCATTTATTTTTTCGAGGATGTCATGGCGGTTTTGTATTAGATCGATGGCCTCGGCGACGGTGTTTTGTCCCAACAAAAAATGGATGTTGGTCTTGATTTGATAACGTTTGGCCCGATCGATTAGCTCCTGGGCCTCGAGGTAAGGGGCGTACCAGCTTACGGCCATGGCGCCGCAGTATTTCTTCGTGGCTTCGTAGACGGCCTCGGTCATGCCTTGGCCGTTGGTGGTGTAGGAGGGGACGATGCCATGGTCGCGGGTCATCTTCAGAATCTCGATGAATTGTGGGTGTTGGTTAGGGTTGCCGCCGCCCAGGGCCACTTGCAGGACGCCGACATTTTTGGCTTGGGCCATGGCCAGTCCGTAGTCCTCCAAGGGCATGAATTTACCTTGCCTGTTCGAGCGACGGTAACAGAATTCGCATTCCCTTTCACAATAATTCGAGATGGCGATGTCCAATAATTCCGGTCCGCTGGCGTTATGGAAAGGATCGACGTTGTTCCGGCCGTATCTGACAAACATTCCCGTAGCCTGGTCAAAGAAAATCATGTAGTCGCTTTCTTTATAGTATCTGGTGATTTGGTTTGCCATGAATAGTAGCCCCTTGGTCGGATAAGTGAAGTTTTTGCCAACGATTTGATTAAGGCTGTTGTATTGAGGGATAATGAATTTAACGGCTGAAAACCGTGTTGGAGTTTAAGGGTAAAAACATAAATACGTAAAAGTATGGTAACTTAGTTTGAGACAATTGTCAAGGAAGTTTTGGAGAATGGGGGAAAACGTCAGCGGGTAAGGGCGAAAGGTTCTCGGGGCGGGCCAGGGGATGGCATAAAAAAACGGCCCGAGCCAGGGCCCGTGGCCGTGGAGGACGTTATGGGCTGGGGCCGGGCCGCTGAGTGGCAGGGTGGGGATTGGCTGGGCTTGCCTGGGGCCGGGCCGCGGAGGGCCGGGAGGGGTCCGAGGGGTCGGAAGTTAGAGTAGGGCCGGCCAGAGGTCCTTGTGGGGGCGGGCTATGACCACGGAGCTGACCAGGTTGCCGTCGCTAGCCAAGCGTTCCTCGGCGGCTTTTTTGGCCGCCTCCACCTGGCCCAGTTCGCCGGTAAAGAAAACTTCGCCTTTGCCTCCCAGGCCGCGGGCCAGGCGGATGTCCAGGAGGGTGACCCTGGCCGCCTTGGCCACGGTGTCCCCGGCCCGGATGGCCGAGATGGCGGCGAAGGTTTCTATGACGCCCAGGGCTTCCAGCCGGTCGATTTGGTTGGTGCCGGAGACGGCCGGCAGGACCGAGTCGTCCACGTTGGTGATGACGTGGGCCTCGACCAGGAAGTGGCCGGCGGCGTCGATGGCTTTGGTGACCGAGGTGGTCACGTTGGCCACTTGTCCGGAGACTATGGTCACGAATTTCCCCGGGCAGATGGGCGTGGCCAGGACCATGGTTACCTCCGAGGCTTTAAGCATCTCGTCGGTGGCTTCCACGGCCACGGGGACGGTTTTAAATTCCACTAGTCCTAAGGCGGTGCTCATTGGTTACCTGGCTGGGCTTTGGGGCGGGGCTGGGGGCCCGGCCCGGGTTACGGCCTTGGCGAAAATTTGGTGCCGGTAGTTTTTCCCGGCTGGCGGCCCGACTGAGACCGCCCTCGGGGGCTCAGTCGGCGGCGATGGTTATGTGGGTGGCGTCTATGGACTCCACCCGTCCGGGCAAGCTGGCGTGAACGGTGGCCCCGGTGGCCCCCTGGGGCGTTTCGGCGATGGTTTGGCCGACTTGGACCCGCTCGCCCACAGAAACGATGGGCTGGCTCGGGGCGCCCAGGTGCTGCTTTAGGGCCAGCTTCAGGAGGGTGGGCTTGGCCGGAAAATCCTTAAGGGGCGCCTTGAGGGAGTCGTATTGGGCCAAGCCCAGTTTCTGGACCAGCTTGGGGATGGGGTAACCGCGCAACTCCCTAAAGCGGTTGGCCTTGGGGGCAGGGTCCTTTTTAAATAACCTGGCCACCTCCGGGCCCAGTCGGCCCTTAAGTTCATGGTTTAGGCGCCAGGGTTGGAGGCCCATAACGCAAGCCTGTTCGCAGAGGCCGCATTCGCAGCAAAGAAAGACTTGGCCGGCCCTTTGGGCGCCTTCCCCGGTCTGTCCGTAAGAGGCCAAGCGCATAATCGTGTCGGGGTGGAGGTTGTGGCCCAGAAGGTAGCGCGGGCAAAGTTCCGTGCAGTACGCGCAATGGCAGCAGCTGGTTTTGGCAATCCGCATCATCTGGCTAAGGCCGCGGCGCTTGGCCTCGGCCCTGGGGTGGTTCCTGGGCAAAACGATTAGGCCTTTGGTGATTTTGGTGACCGGATTGGTAAGGCTTTCCTCAAGTTTTCCCATCATTGGGCCGCCGTTTATGATCACTGGGTCGGGGACGGTGGCCCCGCCGGCGGCGGCGACCACCTCGGCCATGGCTATCCCGACCGGCACTTTGAAGGTGGCCGGGTTTTTTACCGAGCCGGTCACGGTCAGGTATTTTTGGGTAACCGGGGCGCCGTTATGGTAAGCGTCAAAAACGTTTAAGAGGCTTTCCACGTTAATGACCAGGGCACCGCAAGCCAAAGGCAGCCCGCCTTCCGGGACGACACGGCCGAGGACCTCGTAGACCAGAACCTGTTCGTCGCCCATGGGATAGCTGTTGCCCAGGGTCCGGATGGAGAGATTGGGCTTACCCTTGATCTCCTGGGCCAGGGCGGCCAGGGCCCCCTTGTATTTTTCCTTAAAGGCCAAGATGCCGGACTTGGCCCCCAGGGAGGCCACGACCGTTTCCAGGGCCCGGACCAGCTCGCCGGCCCGGAGCTCGGCCAGCTGTTGGTCGACCTTGAGCAAAGGCTCGCACTCGGCCCCGTTGACGATGACGACTTCGGGGGTGGCGGCCAGTTTGACGGCCGTGGGGAAGCCGGCCCCGCCGGCCCCCACCACGCCGGCTCGGGCCACGGCGGCCAATAATTCGTTTTTGTCGATTGCGCCCATAAAACTTGTTATCGTTTACGCTCTTTTGTTAAAGGGTCCCGGATTGGTGCCCATTGGTGGGTCCTGTTGGCGTGCCACTTTGGCCGGTCCGGTCAGGGCTGTCCAGTCAGGGCCCTGCATTCAGGGCTGTCCATGGTTATCTTTGGTGGGTGGGCCTCACTCTCCAAAGATCAGGGTTTTGACGACCACGGGGACGACCCGGCCGGAGGCCACGGTTTGGCCAATGTCCACATAGTCGCCGTTTTCGACCTTGACCCCGTCCAGAGAGATGATTTTCTTGTCTGGCAAGGCCGATCGCAGGGCTTGGCCCAGGCTTTTGGCCAGATCCTCCTCGGTGACGACGATCAGTGAGCCGCTTTGGGCCAAGTAATTGGCTAGCCCGTTTAGGATGTGGTCCTTAAGGGCCAGCACTTGATCATAGGTGGGGTTTTTGGGGCCCCTAAACGCCACGGCTATGGTCTGATAGCCGCCGTCACCCTCCCGAAACCATTGTATCCTTTGGGCCAGCCGGGAGGCGAAGTGCCGATAATCGTTTTCCTCGTCCTCCGCCGTGAGCTTTAGGATGGGGACGTTTTTAAAGGGTAGCGCTTCCGGGTGGCTGACGGTAACCGTGGAGCCGGAGAGCTCCAGTGAATTCGAGCCGGCCCCGACCACTGTGGCCCGGATGGTTTCCTGGGGGGTCAGGATGACCGCGGAGGAAAAGTCTGGGCAAGAACGGACGGCTTGGCCCAGGATAGGGCCGATGTCCCCGTAGAGGAAGGGATCTTGGGGGATCTCCCCGTAAACGAAGTCGGCCACGCCGCCGGAGAAGGTCAGCCCGAAGAGATCGTGCTTGGATCTCAAGGGATGGGAGGTAATCATCAGATCGAGAAGATCCTTAGGCCCTTCGACCAAGCCAAGCGATTGGGCCATGATCGAGGCGAGGCTTTGGCAGAGGGTTTCTAGATCCTTGAGGTTGGCCTTTTGCCCCTCCTCGAAGCGCAGACCCAGGCGTTGGCCCAGGGCGGCGAATTTGGGCGAGATCCGGCCGTAGCGAAGGTCGCTTCCAACCATGATTTGCCTGCCCCCGATGTCCAGGCAGGAGGTGTCGATGGGCGAGCCTTCCAAAAACACGGCCGAATTGGTGGTGCCGCCGCCGATGTCCAGGTTGGCTATGGGTCGGCCAGGGGCGCTTTTGCTCATTTGGGCCGTGCCGGCCCCGCGGCCGGCCAGAATCGACTCCAAGTCACTTCCGGCGGTAGCCACCACGAAGTCGCCGGCCAGACCGCTCATGGTCCTCAGCACGGCCTCGCTGTTTTCTTTGCGGGCCGTCTCCCCGGTGATGATAACGGCCCCGGCGGCCAGATCGGCGGGCTTAAAACCGGCCTTACGGTACTCGCCCTCGACGATGGCCAAGACCGCGTCGGCGTCTATTACCGTTGGGGCCAAGAGGGGCGTGAAGTGGATTTCGCCCTGGTAGATGACCTCCTTTTCGATAATTTGGATCCTGGGGACGGAAGCGGCGCCGGCCACGTTTTCGACTTGTATGCGGCTAAAGATGACTTGGGTGGTCGTGGTCCCCAGGTCGATGCCCACGCTGATTAGGCTGTCTCCCAAGGCCGGCCGCCCTTAGATGCCCGAATGCTCGGGGACGAACCCCGCGGGCAGGTATTTAAACATCAAAACGTAAAACAGGCTCGACAGGCGGTTCAGGGCCATGATGATGTCTTCCCGGCGAGTGGTCCCGTCGGCGTCCTGAAAGGCTTCGGCGGCGGCCAGTTCCGTCTCCCTGACCGTGGCCCTCAATTCATTTAAGGCTACCGTTAGGGGTCCCATCTTGTGGGTGGATTTCATGTGGCGGTGGCCGAAGTGGGTGAGGGGATTGTGGCTGCGGTCTTTGATTTCCTTGGCGTCCCAGGAGCAGAGCCTCATCTCCGGGACCGGTTCGTTTCTAAGCTCGGCCGGTAAAAGTGACCGGGTGAAATTCAGTATTTCCTCCAAGTCGTTGACGTAGTCGTCCCGGCCTTCCTTCACCCCCACCAGCTGGGCCGAAATAATCTTGGCGCAGAGGGTGTCCAGGCGACCCCGAAAACGGATGATCGGATGGTTTTTGGCTACCAGCTGCCGGCCGGTCAGGTGGGTCAAACCCTCTGGCTTGGAGTTTAGGATGGCCCCGTCCGGCCCGACGAAGGTGCCCGGGGGAAGGGCTTTAAATGAGGCGTCCTTTACCCCTTGTCCGGCCTCGGCGAAAATGGGGGTAATGCCCCGCTCCTTCAGAAAGTCCAAGGCGGCCGGGGTGGCGACGGTTCCGGCCGGGATGGTCCAGCTCGGGACGGTCCGGTCCAGAAGGATTCGCCTAAGTTCGCTTTCGGTCAAAACCGGCATGGGTCAAGGCCCTCCGCAAAAACGCCGCGCCAAATTGACGCCTGTTGGCTCGGGCGCCAAATCGGTGCCCGAGGCCCGGCCGGCCAAGCAGGCCAAATTGGTCCATCCCCAAGGGATGGACCGCTAGGGACGGTCCCCGGGCCCAAAGGGGCCGGCTTACTGGTCGTACCAGTTGGCCGGGTAGACGACGTAAAAGAACCGGG
>JAIRNQ010000057.1 GCA_031257955.1 Deltaproteobacteria bacterium
TGGCTTCTTGTCTGTGCAGTTGAGCCGATAATTCTTCTAGCGATATTGTTTGAAATTCGTATGCCATCTTCAACTCCTTGCTTATTCCGCGGGCGGTGAGTCTGAATATCCTGCCTACAAACTCAAGGATGAACTTTTTCTGTTTCTTATCCTTCTTGCTTATCAAGATTAAGAATTCCCAGGTTCTCAGGAGTATTTTTCACGTAGAGTCAATTCTCGATAGACGCTCGGCCTACATTACATGCATGCATGATCGCTTGTCCTCCCAAAGTTCCTCTATATTGTAACCTGGGACGTGGAACTTCTTGAATTCGATCGAATCCTTAAGGCCAAAATACGGCTCCATGTAATAATTTATGTTTTTGAGTTCCCTGTGTATAGTTAATAAGCTACTGATACAAGTTATGCGTTAGCTTTTGTAGTAGGTGTTTGAAATAATGATAATAAAAATCTGTTAGGGCACTGCTAAGCGCTTCCAGAGGGGAAAGGTGGGGATGGAGACATTGTATGACAATAAGACTATAAAACCGAATAAAAATGCCTAAGATATATCAACCTCGAAAGCTTATCGAAACGAAAAAGGCAAGACACTCAAAAATACCTCAATTAAGGCTAAATCTCAAGGCTAAAAGTATCGGCGGGAATTGTTTCCCGCCGATACTTTGTTGCAATAATGGTAGGCCATAGCTACCGCAGTGAAAGTATGAAGCTTTCATCCAAATTGGTTATCTCGGCGATGTCGCTAATCGGCATACCGCGGGCTAGCATTACCTTGGCTGTCTTAATAGCCTGTGCCCTTATGGCTTCCTTTAGGGCTTCGATTTCCTTTCTGTTTTCCTTTCTGCCTATCTCCAGGCCTTCCTTTCTGCCTATCTCCAGGCCTTTCTTCAGGCCTTTCTTCAGGCCTTTCTTCTCGCCTTTCTTCTCGCCTTTCTTCTCGCCTTTCTTCTCGCCTATCTCCATGGCTTCTTGTCTGTGCAGTTGAGCCGATAATTCTTCTAGCGATATTGTTTGAAATTCGTATGCCATCTTCAACTCCTTGCTTATTCCGCGGGCGGTGAGTCTGAATATCCTGCTTACAAACTCAAGGATGAACTTTTTCTGTTTCTTATCATACCCTTCTTCGCCTACCGAGTTCAAGAGTTCCCTGGCATATTTTTCACGGAGAGCCAACTTATTCTTGCTCTCATAAGACAGACGCCCGGCGTACATCACGCGCGCAAAAGGTCGCTTGTCCTCCCTCAGTTCCTCGATGCTATAACCTGGGACGTGGAACGTCCGAAATTCGATCGAAGCCTTAAGGCCAAAACACGTCTCCATGTAAGAATTTTCGTTTTCCGATTTGCCTGTGTATATGGCAAAAGCAGTCGTAGTTTCGACCGGCCTCGCTGCCCTAAGACGAATCCACGAGTTGAAGATCCGTCCGGCGAAGTTTTTGTCAGAATCATGCTGCTGTTCAACTATGCAAGCGACGTTCAAATTGTCCCCACCGACAACCGGGACGTTCAGAAAGACATCCGAAACAACCATCCCTTTGTCTGAATCCGAATCTTTCACTAGGTGCTCCACGCCTGTTAAGGCTATGACACCCCTCGACGTGTCAATTCTAGCGGCGAGGTCTGGCATAAAATATGCCAGTGCTTCAGTGGCACCGTCAATAATAGCGCTTTTCCATGCGGTGTCACGCCATTTGTGCGGATTGGCCTCCGTGGTAGATACCTGTTCGTTTAAATTCAATTTTTTCAAATGACAACCACCTCTGTTTGGATTTATACCATGACCCTGCTCTAACTAGCAGGCTGGACCGCAAAAAAACTCTTACGCCCCGAAAATTGGGGTTTTCAAAACACCTCCTTTACTTGCTTTTGGCTTGGGCGCTGTCCGAAAATCAGCCCACCCTATCCGATAATAGTAAAATGATAAATCAGAGACAATCCTTATTTTGGAAAGGTTATTTGAGATCATAGTAATTTTGCCGCTATAGGTCTGAATGTCGCTTAGTCTAGCGTGGTGTCCCAAATACGGGCCAGGCCCAACCAGGGTCAGAACAACTGCCTGGGAATGTGTATAGTGCATGGGTTACCACGGGAAGAGAATGCAGGGCTTCAGCTTTTACTTTATTATATAAATACGCGATAGTAATATTGTCTGAATCTCTCTAACTTATCGGTTCCTTTATATGGAGCCGCTTTTGGCTGGTAGATCTTAACGGACAGCCAAACATTGTTATTGTAACGCAAAACTGGTCATTTGATGCCCAGGCCCAGCAACTTGGCTTTTCCAAGTCCGCCAGAGACGATGACGTCGCCAACTAGGCGAACGCCGGGGACTAGCAGTTGGCCTAAATCTTTCCAATCAAGATCATTCAAAATCAATTCGTAGGACTTTACCAAGCCATCAAATAAAGCCATGTCTATATAGGCAGAACAGGAAATCAGGATGGCTTCTTTAACTTTGGTAGGCCTTTTGGCCACGTCAAACGAATACAGTTCGTCTATGACTATCTTTAGCTGGCCGTTATATGAAAACCAGTAAAGCGGCGAACAAAAGACCATAATGTCAGCGTTCTCGATGGGGCCGGCGATTTCGTTGAAGTCGTCGTCAAAGGAACAGGCTTGGCCGCGACTAAAACAAATTTCGCAGGCCACGCAGCCGGTAAGGTTTTTCTTACCCGCTTCGAAAAGGGTCACGGCGTGGCCTTGGGAGACCGCACCATCGATGAACGATTTGGCAAAAAGCTCGCTATTGCCGCCGTTTCTGGCGCTGCCTGCTATTACGACGAAATTTTTCGGCACTTTCCCTTTTCAACGATGTGGTTAGTCAAGAACGCCCGCCCTAAAGTAACGGCCGTTGGCTCATAAGAGAGCTTGGTCCGGGAAAGGATAAATTCCTGATCCGGTCTGGTTTAGGGTTTTCTGAGACATTATTTGAGTCTATATTTACTTTTAACAAAATCTCCCCAAGCGGTCAAGAAAAAAAATAAAACCTCGTGTTTTACCAGTGTTGGCTATCAATAGAACTTGATCCGGTAAAAGTTAAAACCCTGATCCGGTCTGGTTGGGGCTTTCTGAGACATTATTTGAGTCTATATTTACTTTTATCAAAATCTCCCCAAGCGGTCAAGAAAAAAAATAAAACCTTGTGTTTTACCTGTGTTGGCTACCAATAGAACGTGATCCGGTAAAAGTTAAAACCCTGATCCAGTCTGGTTTGGGGCTTTCTGAGACATTATTTGAGTCTATATTTACTTTTAACAAAATATCCCCTAGCGGTCAAGAAAATTAATTAAAACCTCGTTTTTTAGCTGTGTTGGAAGATAGTGGCGTGACAAAAAAAAGCCGCCTTGGCCGACGTTCAATCAAGAACGCCGGCCAAGGCGGCCGAAGGAAGGTGATATCGTTGGGCAAGCGGTTTTGGGTGCCGAAAGCCTGACGGTTTTAAACCTGGTTGGGGAGGCCAGAAACTGCCACCACCTCGGTTACCCCAGGCACGGCGGCCTTGATGGCCCTCTCGACGCCGGCCTTCAGGGTCATTTGGCTCATGGGGCAGCCATGGCAAGCGCCCAAAAGACGGACCTCAACCTTGCCGTCCTTGACGTCGACCAGTTCGATGTCGCCGCCGTCGGCCACTAGGCTCGGACGAACCTTGTTCAAAACCTCTTCGACCTGTTCTTTCATTTTCGTGATCTCCTCACTTGTTTTTTGGCTTAAAGCCACTATTTTCAGTGCTGACCGCCCTAAAAGAAGCGGATACTTATAAAATAGGGATGTTTAGTTTCCCCATTTCATAAATTATAAAGCATAACCATGTTTTAATGCTCAAAGCTTAGATCAAAGACTAAAAACAAAGGTTATGTCTTTATTAACTCTTTATTTAATGTGTTAGGCAGACAAAAAGAAATTGTATCAATCCATTGGCCTATACAAAACTGAATTATCGTCAAAAAATAAGCAAAGCTTGTTTAATTTATTTACGCAACGCATATCATTTTCTATAACGTTTCTCAATGGGATTAAAGCACAGTCGAAGCCAATCCACAAGAAAAAAAACCCGCCAGGCCCGGCCGGAAGAATGGTCACGTTTTCAGTATCTTAAGACGTTAACGTTGTTTATTTCGTGCCGCCCTCCAAAGCTCTCCAAACATATTGGTAACCACATATAGACCAAAGATTACCACCGCCATAAGACGCCTAACGAACCGATTATACCTTATCGACCCTGGAAACGTAAGGCGGATTTCCCCATAGGCAAAACGCCAATTGTAACTTGAAAGTCACTTGGGGAAACATCACCGTCCGTCACTCCGTCACTATCGATTTCTATACCCAATTCGGCCACGGTTACACTGTTACGGATAATAATGAGGCCCGTCTCATGGTCAGATCCCGGACTTACTCCTCTGTAAGCTCTATGGCCCAGCCCCCGATCCCCATGTGGGTCCGTGCGGCTATTGATTTTCCGATAATAGCACGTATTTTAGTTTATAATCTTAGGATTAATTGGCTTTGGGCGAAATGATCCGCATGACTTAGGCCCAGATGGGGGCTGAGGAGGAGCCTAGGGTCACGAATAATCCACCCGGCAAAGGAATGGTCGCCGATGGTGACCGGCGGGGACTATAACGTGGAATCGGGGTGACGAACTTGCCCGCAAGTTTATCGGCCCAGAGGGTTTCCCCAAAGTCCGCCGGGTCTTCAGGGCGTAGGCGGCGCGGCCAAGCCCGATTTGGCCAGGGCCTCGATTTCCGAGAGCTTGACCCAGGGTCGAAATGGTCCTGGGTAATATTGACAACTGTCGATGTTAGATTTATACTTATATCGAGCTTTATCGATGTGAGGACCGGCCAATGACCCATTTAGAAATGACGTCTTTATTTAAAGCGCTTTCGGACGACAACCGCCTAAGAATACTTGAAAGGCTGAAAAGCGGCGAAAAATGCGCCTGCGTTCTTCTCGGCGACCTTACGGTCGGCCAGCCAACACTTTCTCACCATATGAAAATATTGGCAGACAGTGGGCTTGTCAAAGTCCGCAAAAGCGGTAAATGGTCATATTATTCCATCGCCTCCGAGACGCTCCAGGCTTTAGCGGCATACCTTAACCAACTTTCGGAAATAAGTCGAGAATGCGTTATCGACGAGAACTCTGACTGCTGCAGATGAAATTCCCGCGTTGGCTTGGCGATAAGGGTGGCCCTTTAAGCGGGGAGGCCGGAAAGTCAATCGGTCCGGCGATCGGGGCAAGTTTTACCTGGCCAGGTTGTTCTGGCCGGGTTTACAGGCCAAGTTTAAAGACGGGGCTATCCTTTGACTCGGGGTTGGCCGCGTAACCTTGGCCCCGGCGGAATGGCCTAACGGCAACGAGACGACGGGCGGCCGTCCAAAGGCCAAAGCGCCAAAAATGGGAGGGGGATAAAATGCCCGACGAAAAACCGGGAATTGGATTTTTTGAGCGATATCTCACGATCTGGGTTATTTTTTGCATGGCGGCGGGTGTGCTTATAGGGAAGTTTCTGCCCGCCATACCAAAGTTCCTGGGTCGATTTGAGTACGCCAACGTGTCTATTCCGATAGCCATACTGATTTGGATAATGATTTATCCGATGATGCTTAAGGTTGACTTTGCCAGTATTAAGGACGTCAGAAAAACCCCCAAAGGGCTGTTCGTGACTTGGGTAACGAATTGGCTCATTAAACCGTTCACGATGTTTGGCGTCGCTGGGTTTTTCTTTCATGTAGCCTTTAAGGGAATAATATCGCCGGAACTGGCCCGAGACTATCTCGCCGGGGCCATTTTGCTCGGGGCGGCCCCTTGCACGGCCATGGTTTTCGTCTGGAGCCACCTCACCAAAGGCGACCCGGCTTACACCGTGGTCCAAGTCGCCACCAACGATCTGATAATATTGGTGGCCTTTACCCCGATTGTCGCCTTCTTGCTTGGCGTAAGCGGCGTATCGATTCCCTGGGTAACCCTTATTCTCTCGGTTGTGCTTTTTGTCGTCATTCCCTTATCGGGCGGAGCGATTACGAGAAACGTCATTACCAAGAAAAAAGGTTTAGACTATTTTCAAAACCAGTTCATACCAAAATTTGGAAACGTAACCATAATCGGGCTTCTTTTAACGCTCGTGATTATCTTCTCATTCCAAGGCGTAGTAATCCTGGAAAATCCATCTCATATCGCCCTCATTGCCGTGCCGCTGATTATCCAAACAGTTTTCATATTTTTCGTGGCTTACGGCGCCGCCAAATTTCTGGGGCTTCCCCACGACATCGCCGCGCCCGCTGGAATGATTGGCGCCTCGAATTTCTTCGAATTGGCCGTCGCCGTGGCCATTTCCCTATTTGGGGCGCAAAGCCCCGTGGCCCTGGCCACCATAGTCGGGGTTTTGGTGGAAGTGCCGGTAATGCTCGCTCTGGTACGGGTCGCTAACGGTACCCGAAAATGGTTTGCCTGACCTGACCCCATTGGTCCCCCAGGGCCGCGGCCGAGAGCCCAGCCCCGGGGGCTCGTTATCAACATTGGAGTTTCCAACAGTCGAAAGGCGCGATTCGCGCCTTTTTTTTCGCCCACCCTCGTCTGGCCGGGCTAATCGGTCCGGCCGTGTCGCCGGAGGGGGGCGCCTCGCCGGTGGCCTCGGGAGGGCCCAGCCAAATAATTGGCCACGGTGGGCGGGAACGGCAAATGCCGCTGGCCTGGAGGTTAAAAATTGGCCGAAAGGCCCTTGGTTAGACGATAAACGGTAAATCGCTAAATGTTGGCCCCAAAGTTGCTAGTAGTGCTGCCGGAACCTTTACCCGGTTCGAAACGTTTGGAAGAAACGAATAAAATATTTAGCGTATTTGGGGTGTGATTATGAGGGCGAACGATAATAAAACCGAGGCCATAATTCCGGACGGCCATCCTTTCGGGTTTTTCGGCGACCACGGGGCCGCTTTAGTGCTGGCCTTGTCCATACTGGCCGTCTTGGCCATTTTGGCCCTGACCCTTTCCGGGCAAGCCCGAGCCGCCGATCCCTTGGATCTGGCCGATCTTGGCCGAGCCGGGCTGGGAGAGAAAAGCCGGGAAATAATCGTCGCCCAGGCCTTGGCCAAGAGGGGCCGGCCGCCTTTGGAAATCGGTTTCGTCAAGGAATTGGCCGCCTACGGCGGGGACGCCCTGGCCCAAGCTTACCTGGAAATGGACGCCGCCGTGGCCAACCAAGCCGAATCTCCCCTGCCCCCCTCGTCCATGAAAAACATGATGGCCGCTGGACTGAGCCCCTCGGATCTTATAAAGTTTAGCCAATCGGTTAACCCCGAGACCCAAAAAATCTCCGAAAAGGTAGCCAACCAACACCGGCGCGTGGGCGGGGCGGCTGCGGTGGCCGCGGCCGCCGTTACGCCGACCGTTGCCCCGGCGGTGGCCCCGGCTGTGCCCACAACCGTGGCCCCAACGATGGATGAAGGCTGGGCCGCGCCTGGAACCCCAATCGCTGAGGACGGCTGGGCCGCGCCCGGAACCCCGATCGCCGATGAAGGCTGGGCCGAACCCAAGGCCGACGCTTGGGCTAAGCCCCAAGGAGGCGAAGGCAACTTGAATAAAGCCCAGGCCAACGATGGTGCCATAGCCGGGCCGAAGGAACCCGTGAAGCCCAAAATCGCCTTCGCCAAGCCTAAGGATCTGAGAAAAATCCCCCAGACTTTGGCCCCGGGCCAGAAGGCCGATCCGGCCAGGCCCCTGCCCGAAGCCCCCGGACCCTATTGGACCAGAACCCCCAAGGGTCACGGGACATTTTTGGGGGTGACCGAGGAAGTCAAGGCCGACGGCCACCGTTACGAAGTCAATCGCAACGCCCGTGGAGACCGCCTGGGGCAAGAGGTCCTAAGCCGCCCTTCGGGACATAAAGTTGTCCGTTATTACAGCCAATCGCCCGAAAGAGCCCTTGACGGCGCCGAGGCGAACGATTACGGCCAAGGGGGAGAGGAATTTTACGGCACCGAGACGGAAAACGATAGCGCCAATTGGTACGCCGACTGAGATAAGCCCATTAACCTACCGGGCCCAGCCTGCCGAGCGGGGACCGCCTGCCGGCCAGGGCCCGGCTGCCGAGCGGGGACCGCCTGCCGGCCAGGAACCGCTTGCCGAGCGAGACCCACCCTCCGGCCAGGGCCACTTTCCGGCCCGACCACCGACCCACCCCTCACGCCCCCCGGACCTCGGGGGGCGGCTCACAAAGCCTTCCGATTGTGCTACAATAGCTTTAAAGATAACCATGAACCAGCTAAGTGGCCGCCCCGACCGGAGGTGACCGGCTTGGCGATGAGACTATAACAGGAGACACTCAATGGAGCGAGCGGTAGGCCTTAGGCCCGGATTATTATTGGCCCTCATGGGGCTTGGACTTTTTCTGGCGGCAGCTTTTCCTTTCTCGGCCCGGGCCCAAAACGCCACCATAGTCTCGCCGGCGGTCGAAGCCGGACCGGCCTTGGCCCAAAACGACATGGTAATTACGCCGTTGCCAAAACCCGTCCCAACGCCAATAATCCGGCCGAAGGGTGAATACGAAGTTAAGGCGGTCGAGCTGACCGTGACCGTGACCGACCAGAAGGCCAAGGTCCATCTGCGGCAAACGATAAAAAATACCGGTTCACGAAATCTCGAACTGGATTATTTGGTACCCCTTCCGGCCAACGGGGCGGTGGGCGGCTTGGCCCTGGTGGCCAACGGGCGGGAGCTTACCGGAGAGATATACGAAAAGGACGAGGCCTTTAAAATCTACCAGGATATCGTGGCGAAGATAAAGGACCCGGCCCTATTGGAGTTTGCCGGCCAGGGCCTCTTTAGGGCCCGGGCCTTCCCGGTGGCCGGCGGGGCGGAAGCCAGCTTGGATCTTAGCCTCGATTACCTCTTGCCCAAAGACGGCGGGGTGGTGGACTTTGATTTTCCCCTGGCCAACTCGCTGACCCAGGGCCGCCAAGTGGGAAGGCAGTACGTTTCGGTGGAGATTTCTGGCCCAAACGTGGGCGGACTCTTTTCCATGCTGGAAGGGGTTAAGGTTTCCAAAACGGGCGATGTCTCCAGGGCCGAATTCAACCTGGAAAACACCCCGGCCCTTTCCCGTTTCCGCCTGCGCTACCGCGATGAAGCCGGTCCCATGGGCGGGATGGTGTTGAGCCACAAGCCCAAAAAAGACGAGGACGGGTTTTTTCTTTTCCTGGCCGAGCCTAACGGCGCCCAAGCCGATCGCCCTTCCATCCCCAAGACCGTCATCTTCGCGCTGGACGTCTCCGGTTCCATGGCCGGGACCAAGTTTCGCCAAGCCCAGGATGCCTTGATTTTCATACTCGATCGCTTGGGCTCAGACGATCTGTTCAATTTGGTAACCTATTCCTCCAAGGCCGAGCTTTGGAAGCCAGAACTTGAGGGCATGGACGAGGCCAACCGGGAAGCGGCCAAAAAATACGTTCGCGGCCTCAACGCCCGTGGGGGCACCAACATCGACCAAGCCTTGAAACTCAGCCTGGGGCTTAACGTCGGCGATGGTCCGGCCTATTTGATATTTTTAACCGACGGGCTCCCCACCGAGGGGGTAACCAACGAGCTAAGCTTGGCCGACATAGCCGTCAAGGCCGATAAAGGGCGGGGCGTCAGGATTTTTACCTTCGGCGTGGGCAACGACATCAACGCCCGGCTTTTGGATCGCCTCTCCGGCGGCTCCTCCGGTTATTCCACTTTCGTGGCCCCGGAAGAAAACATCGAGGAAAAGATCGCGTCCTTCTTTTCCAAGATTAGCCATCCGGCCTTGGTCAAGCCGGAACTGAAGGTCAGTGTCCCGGTCAATCGGCTCATGCCGGAAATACTGCCCGACGTCTTCCACGACTCCCAGCTGGTGGTCGTTGGCCGCTACGCCCAGGCCGGCCCAGCCAATTTCACGCTTTCCGGGCGGGACGGCCCAAACGAGGCCGTCTTTGGCTACAAGGCCGATCTGGCCGACGGACCGACCGAGGGCGGCCAACAAATCGCCCATATCTGGGCCCAGAGACGGATAGGCGAGCTCATAGACGACATAGACCAAAACGGTCGGGGCGAGCCCAATTCCGACCAGATGGGGGAGCTTCTGAGCCTCTCCAAGGAATTTGGCATCATGACCCCCTACACCAGTTTCCTGGCCCTGGAAAAACAGTCCCTGACGGACGTGACCGGCCAGCTGGACCTTACGCGCCAATACTTGGCCGAGTTGGGAAACCTGCAAGGGGCGAGTGCCGTCCGGCAAAGGGAAAACAAGAGGCAGTTCTCCGGGGCCGTGTCCGCCCAGTCCGCCCCCATGCCCATGAGCGCCAAGGTTAGCGAACTTCAGGAAATGTC
>JAIRNQ010000106.1 GCA_031257955.1 Deltaproteobacteria bacterium
AGACTGACTACGGCAAATCACCAACGGGGCAAGGCGTCGATTTAGTCGCGAATGGGGGTAAAGCGGATTGTTTGGCCAAGGTTTGGCCATGGCCCCAAGGCTGGGCATAGGGTTTAAGCCCCAGGCCCAGCCCTTACGCCGGTCATGGCCCAGCCCCGGTCAGTGCAGGGTGGGGTTATATTCGACGGGGGAGTTGGCGTCCTGGGGAAGCTTGACTCTACTCAAGGTATCGCGGATGGCGGCCACGCCTTCGGCTTCGGGGTAGCTCATGGCCACAATGCCCAGAAAGTTCATGGTTTCCTCGATGGCTTCGATGATTAGTTCTTTCTGCCCGCGGATTTCGTGATCCAGCTTTTCCAGGATCGGTTTGAGATAGGTGAGTATGGTCACCGACAAGAGGGCGGTGCCGGAATTAAGGATGGAGAGGCTGGAATTTTCAAAACTCTGGCGCCCGGCTTCCTGGGCCACGACCCTGGCCAAGGAATGAAACTCCTCTTCCATTTCCCGCCTGACGGCCAGT
Source organism: Deltaproteobacteria bacterium (assembly GCA_031257955.1). Classification (GTDB taxonomy): domain Bacteria; phylum Desulfobacterota; class Desulfarculia; order Adiutricales; family Adiutricaceae; genus JAIRNQ01. The sequence goes on from JAIRNQ010000106.1 coordinate 521, forward strand.
ACATTGGGTCCGTCGATCATGTTGGCCGACAGTTCGGCCAGGGCGGTCATGCGGGTAATGGCCTCGTTCAAGGTCAGGTAACGGTTGAAGGCCAGATTGAGATCCTCGATGACCTCCGGCAAGCCTTCCATCTGCTTCCTGGCGGCTTGGATGGTCACGGCCACGTCTTCGGGAATCTCCCGGCCAAGGTTCCCGGATAGGGTCTGGGCCAATATGCCAGTGATCTGATTCATTTCCTCAAATTCTCTAATTTTTAACATGACGGTTCTCCTCGCGCCCTTGGGGGGCGCGAAAGGGTTTACGGCTTAGCCGTTCAGTAGGGATAGGGCCATCTCGGGCAAGGCGTTGGCTTGGCTGAGAATGGACACGGCGGCTTGGCTTAAGACTTGGTTGCGAACGAAGTCGGTCATTTCGGTGGCCACATCCACGTCAGAGATGCGGCTCTCGGCCCCCTGGAGAGTTTCGTGCATCGTTTCCAGGTTGGTGAAGGTGTTTTCGAGTCTGTTGATTAAAGCGCCCAACTTGGCCCGGATAGCGTCCTTCCTGGCTATGGCCTCGGCTACGGCCTCCAGGGCTATCTGGGCGGTTGATTGGGTGCGGAGGCTGGCTCCTTTCCAGTCCCCGTCGGAAGCGTTCTGGACCTCAAAGAAGGATTCACGGTTAAGGCCTCTGGTGGTGCCTACCAGCCCGAACCCGAGAGCGCCCGTGGAGGGCAATCGTTCGGAATAACCGTAAAAGTTGATGTCCAGATTATTGTTGGCCTGGTCGCTGGCCCCGGTGTTCAGAATCCAAAGGTCCCTTTCCAAGCCCACGTCCCGGCCGTGCAAGCTGACCCCGAAGGTGCCGTAACCGGTGGGCTCGGCCCGGAGCTTTCCCCAAAACTCCCCGCCGTTACCGAAGAAAGACCCGGCTAAGCCTTCCTGACCGGTCTCGTCGTTATACCAGAGGATGGCTTTGTCCAGGCCGGCGCTTCCGGCCACGGCGCTGCCGAGCGACTGGTCGCTGGCCGTAAGATGGTCGTTGTTTCCTCCCGTGCGGTTAAATATGTACACGGAAACGTACCCTGACCGGTAGGTCCAGTCTTCGGCCTTGGCCCAGAACTGCTTGCTTTCCGTGTTGACGGCGGTCACGAAGGCCGAGACTACCGCGGAGGCCGAAGCTATGTTGTTTACGTCGTCGCCGTAATAATTGCCCAGGTTTACAAACAAGTCGTCGGGGCCGCAATTGGTTTTGGCCATCCCGCTGTTTCCGTAGTAATAAATTTCGTTGTCGATGCAGATGCGGGTAACGTTGTTGACTATGTCCTCGCCAACCAAGGCCGAGCCCTCTAACCCATTTTTAAAATCGACCCTGACCCTGGACTGGGTTCCCTGGTTAACGGCGTTGATTAAGCTCTCCAGGCTGGCCCCTTCGCCTACGGCGTAAGCCCCGGCCACGTAACGGCCTTGGTTAAGGGCGGTATCGTCGTTTTGTTCCATGTCCCAGTTGTAACCGAAGGAAAAGATGCTGCCGGCCGCCCAAGCGGAAACGGGCTGGCTCAGGCTGGGGATGCCCCCGCCGCAGCAGCCTTCGGCCGCGGCCGCGCCCGTAAAGCCGTTGGTGCTCCAGATATCGTTTTTGGCGTCTCCGCCTACCCTTAACCCGGTTGAGGTGGTGGCCCTGACGTCGTCGATGCTGACGAAATAATAGTCCTCGGCCCGGTTGTCGCCGGCGCCGAAATGAATCTTAAGGCCCTGACCGTGGTGCATGGCGCTCATGCTGCCATCCAACAGTTTGACCCCGTTAAAATTGGTGGCCGTGGCTATGCGATCGATCTCGGCGGCCATGGCTTGATATTCGGAATTGATAATCTCCCTCTGGAGGGTGGTGTAGGTGCCGGTGGCGGCCTGCTCGGCCAGCTCCCGCATCCTAAGCAGCTTTTCGTCTATGACGGCCAGAGCTCCTTCAGCCGTTTGAATCAGGCTGATGCCATCGGCGGTGTTCCTGAGTCCCTGCTCCATGACCTCGATCTCGGAGCGCATCAGCTCCCTCACGCCGTAACCGGCCGGATCGTCTTCGGGCGAGTTGATTCTGAGCCCCGAGGAAAGCCTTTCGGTGTTAACGGCCAAGCGGGAGTAGTGGTTCCCCAACATATAGCTGGTGAATATTGCCGGCATGTTGTGATTAAGGACGAGACCCATGTGACACCTTCGATTGCTCCCCAGGCCCTCGGGCCCAGGTTTTGTAAGAAAGCTAGGTAGCCGCCAAACTTTCTTCAAGTTTCTTATCGACAGCCGATCGCGAATACTTAAATTATTTTGAAAAAAAAATAACCGGGTTAAACCATAACTTGAGCTTAACCTGAAAGCCCTACGATATCCCACAGTTAGGCCCGGCCCAAACGGGCCTAGGCCCTGCCCTAGTCAGGGCCTAGGTCATGAAAGTCTGGGAGAGGCTCACGGGTCGTCTGGCCCGGGACCGGAAGGTTCGGGTGGGGTAGGTAGCTTGAGGCGAGGATGAACGATTAGGGGCTAAACAAACGTTAACGGTTGTCTTAAAGGATAAATTTTAAGTCTTATTATCTCCCATGATCTATACTTATAACGTTACCGGCAGGGCAGCGAGGGGCATTGAAGGCCGGGGTCTTTATTGGTACACTGGGCCCATGGGAAAAGTATCAATGTTTTGTGGCCATATTTAGGATAGGCTTGCACCTAAGCCGCCGGGTAAGCCCAGTGACCGGGCTCTGGCCAGCCGCCCAGAAACGGACCTTTCCCACGCTCCCAAACCATCGTCGTTAGCCGACGCAACCCCTTCGCAGTCTCGCCCGGCCCCGAGCCGGAGGCTTATTTTGGTGAAAACATGAAAAAATCCGTATTGTGGTTGATGGCCTTAGTCGCGGCGGTCGCGCTTTTCGCTTTCGCCGGCACCATAGTCGCCCAGGGTGAGGCGACGTCCCCGGCCGTCCAGAAGGTCTTCGATTTCGTCAAAAGTTGCAATTATTACTTTCTGGCCACGACCGAAGGGGACCAACCCAGGGTCAGGCCTTTCAGCAGCTTCGTTATTTATGAAGGCAAGATATATTTCCAAACCGGGAAGGTAAAGAACGTCTCCAAACAAATTCTGGCCAATCCCAAGATAGAGATTTGCGCTTACAATGGCCAAGGCGCCTGGATTAGAATCCAGGCCGTGGCCACGGAAGACGACCGGGTCGCGGCTAAACAACACATGTTAGACGCCTTCCCGGAACTAAAGACCATGTATTCGGCCGATGACGGCAACACGCAGGTTTTCTACCTAAAAGACGCCACGGCCACCTACTCTTCCATGGGCGGCGAGGGCTGGACCGAAAAGTTCTAACCTCCTCGGCGAGTGGCCCGCCCCAAGGCTGCTTCTCCCCACCAACCCGCCTCCCTGTCAAGCGTAAAGACAGGGAGGTTTTTTTGTGACTTTGGTTTGGGCTCTGGAATGCTCTGACAGACTCTTTAGAGCCTTAGTAGGGGCTGTAGAGCCTTGGCAGGCGCTGGAGAGGCCTAGTAACCTAAGCTCCCAGATCTGGATCGCTAGGTAGATTGAAAAAAATTCGTAATATCGAATTTTATTACCATTTTTTTGAAAAAAATAAGTTGACAAGCTGTTTTCATAGAGATATAATTA
>JAIRNQ010000226.1 GCA_031257955.1 Deltaproteobacteria bacterium
GGTTCAGGTACCGGTGCGAGTTCAGGGGCCGCTGCGAGTTCAGTGGCCGGGCCGGGTCCAGCGGCCGCACCGAGTTCAGTGGCCGGGCCGGGTCCAGCGGCCGCACCGAGTTCAGTGGCCGGGCAGGGTCCAGCGGCCGCACCGAGTTCAGTGGCCGGGCAGGGTTTAAGGCTTCGCCTTTGGCTGGGCTATAAAACCTTGATAATTTGCAAGATTATTATTTTGGTAATCGCAGGGCTATTGATAAATTCCCTTGTTACCAAAAAATTTAGTGTAAATACAGATATAAATAGTATAGATATTACGAAAGATAGTGTGTTGATCAATAAAGATGCTACAAATACAGTTTTAAACAAACAAGATTCTAGTGAACGTATATTAACTTTAAGAGAATCATTTTTAAACCTACCTTCAATTAGTCTTGATAATAATAGTGATAGTGCAAGTAATGTATCAAGCAATGTAGTAGAGAGTGTTGATGAATCTATTGAGCTTAATGATAAAAATAAAGAGAAAAATTTGACAAGTAATGAGGAAGAGAAGATTACTAATTATGCTCTTTATCTTACAAATGGTGAAGCTTCAATTGATATAATTACAGAAAAAGATAGTAATGTTATTCAATTTTATAATAATTTAATTAAACACAGTCCTGATGGAAAAAGTTTAAGAAGTTATTTAGGCAATAAAAAGTATAGTGAAAAAAATATAATAACTTTAATGCAAGTTATATTACAATATCTTAATTTTTACAATGGACAAATTGATGGTATTGCTGGTAAAAAATTTAATAAAGCTATTAATGATTATATGAAATATTATAATATACCAATAGAAGATAATTTTAAGAAAGAATTTACCAAGCATATATTTATACAGATTGAATATATATTTAGAATAATTACATTTATAAAACCGATTTCAATAGATAAGGCATATATTGATGATGATAAGTATATACAAGTGTCTCAACTTTTTTTAGGGTTGTTAGACATATATAAAGGTAATTATAATGAACAATACAACGTTGAAACACTATCAGCAGTTATAAAGTTTCAAAAAGATATAGGTATGGAACCTGATGGGATAGTTAGTAATGAATTATTTTATAACTTAATGGCTATATATTGTTTAAGCTATAGTAAATATTATTCTGTAGAAACGTTAGGTGATAACTGCCCATTTTTAAGTGACTAAAACTTGGAATCATCTGGGTCTTTCCCGACCGTAGTGGGGGGGCCCAAAGGGCCCTTTGGCGGGCGGGCTCGAAAAAACCGGACCCTTTGGTGGGCCGGGCCCAAAGAACCCGGGCCCTTTGGCGGGCGGGTGAAATGGTGGTATAGTTTTGTGAGGGATGGCTGAACGAAAAAATGAGATTTGGTTAAAGGTTTATCGAGAGGGCGCCGATAAGAGGGGTAGGCAACTGGCCCGGGTCCCGGCAAGGGGGCCGGCGGGAGGTGTGATATGTTGGTATCGAGCGACTTTCTGGGATATTTGAACCGGAAAAAGGAAGCCGAGAAAGGCAACAGGCCCTTGGTCGAGGCGGCTTTGAAGTCCTCGCCCGGCGGCAAGGAGAAGAGCCCGCCCGTGGAGCGGGTGGCCGAGAACCGGGGCGAAGCCCGGGGGAACGAAGAGGTTGAATATTTGAACGAAAAGACGTCGACGGTCAACGTGGTCCTGTAAGGGGGCGGGTGGAGGCGATTGGCGCGGTCGCGGCCCGGGAGGGGGCGAAAGCTGAGGCTTTGCCCTTTGGGCGGTGGCGGGGGTTTTTTTGTGCCGGCGAAAATGGGCGTCGGCTTTGATGGCGGCCGGGAAGGCGAGGGCTTTCCGCGGCCGTTTTTTTTATTTGGGGGCCTTTTCCGCCCGGTTTCCAGTACGGGACCGGGCGGGGGATTGGGAATCAGAGGGATTCCTCGACGCGGATGAGGCGGATGTCGCTGACGGCGGGCAGTTCCCGGGCGGCGTCGAGGGCCTTCTGGAGATCGTTCTCGAGGGCCTGGTGGGTGAGCATGACCAGATTGACCCAGCCGGGCAGTTCGGTTTGGCCGCGTTGGATTACCTGGGCGATGCTGATGTTGTGTTGGCCGAGGATGCCGCTGATGGCCGAGAGGACGCCCGGGCGGTCCTGGACGGTCAGGCGCAGGTAGTAACCCAAGAGGGTCTCGCTAATGGGTCTGACGGCGTCCGACTTGAGGTTAAGCCAGCCCAGTATGGGCGGGCGGAGGGAGGACTCGAGGGAGAGGTGGTGGCGGGCCACCTCGATAACGTCTCCCAACACCGAGGAGGCGGTGGGCATCATGCCGGCCCCGGGCCCGGAAAGGAAGATGTCGCCGGAGGCGTGGCCCCGGATGGTCACGGCGTTCATGACTCCGTTAACCCCGGCCAAGAGATGGCCGGCGGGCAACATGGCCGGATGGAGGCGAACCTCGAGGGAACCTTGGCCGTTGTGGAGGCCGGCTATGGCCAGAAGCTTAATGACGTAACCGAATTCCGTGGCGAAGGCAAAATCGATGGGCTCAAGTTTGGTGATGCCCTCGATGTGGATGTCTTCCAGCTTGGGAAGGATCCCGTAGGCCAGGGCCGAGAGTAGGACCAGCTTGTGGGCGGCGTCATGGCCCTCGACGTCGGCGGTGGGGTCGGCCTCGGCGAAGCCGGCGGCCTGGGCCTCGGTCAGGGCCTCTTTGAAAGTCAGGGCGTCTTTGGACATGCGAGTGATGATGTGGTTGGTGGTACCGTTCAGAATGCCGTAGAGGGACTGGATGCGGTTGGCCGTCAGGGCTTCCTTGAGGGTGCGGATGACCGGGATGGCCCCGGCCACGGCGGCCTCGAACAACACGTCGCGGTTAACCTCGTTGGCCTTCTTGAAAATCTCCAGGCCGTGGGTGGCCAAAAGGGCTTTGTTGGCCGTGACCACGTGCTGGCCGGCTTCCAGGGCTTCGAGAACCAAGGTCCGGGCCGGCTCAAGTCCGCCGATAAGCTCGCAAACCACTTGTATGTCGGGGTTTCCGACGACGTCCCGAGGATCGGTGGTTAGGAGGCCGGGATCGGGGGGGAAGTTTCTAGTGGCCTTGGGATTCCGCACTAGGCATTTGGCCAGCTTCAGGGGCCAGCCGAGCTTGTCGGCGATGAGGGTACCCTCGGTTTTGATTAGCTTGGCCACTCCGGCCCCTACGTTACCGTAGCCTAAAAGACCCACAGTCGTTAGCATACATTTTCCTTGAAGCGTTTGGATGATGGTTTTGGGAATGGGTGGATGGTCCGCCGCCCATAACGAAAGCCGCCGTTACCATCGGCGGTAATCGGCGACGTTGATTGACCGGGGCGGCCTCCCAGTCCGGCTCCCCAGTCAGGCATCTTGGTCAAGCATCTTGGTCAGGCATCTTGGTCCGGCATCTTGGCCCGGCCCGTCCCAAAGGGTTGGGCGGGGGGCCAATTAGCGCAGAAAATTGGCCGCCTCGTCCATGATGAGCTTAAACCAGCGGTCGACCGAAGCCTCGTGTTTGGGGAGGGTCGGGAAAGGGTCCTCGTGGCGATAAGGGTAGTCGGGGTTGGCCACGGAGATGGAGATGGGGATGTCGCCCTTGTAGCCCTTGAGGGTTTTGATGACCTCGCCGGCCGGGACCACCGTGTCCAATTCCAGGGCCAGGGCCTTGACGCGGCCGGCCATGCCCCGCAGGCGTTTTTCCCGGAGTTGGCGTCCGATATTGGGCTCTATCATTGAGAGAAAGGTCCGTCCGATCTCCGTTTTGCCCAAATTTTCGTCCAGAAAAGGATCGTTTTTTCTGTGTTCCGGCAAATTTTCGATAAGGAACTTGCCCAATTTTTCGTCGGCTTTGGAATCGAGTATGAATTTGGAGACGGCGTTCATGCGGCTAAAGACCGGGCCGCCGCAAAAGAGTACGAGTCGGGAATCGCTAAAGAGGTTATCCTCGTTGGCCATGAAAAGCAGTTCGGAAATATAGCAGCCAATTGAGTAAGTAAAGAAATCCACCGAGGCCCCCGGGGCGAAGGCCGGGTGTTCCCCGGCCCGGATGGAGCGGGTCAGGGAGACGATGTCGCCGTAAGTTTGGAGGCCGGACCAGAAAAACCTCGAGGCGTCCTCCTCGAGCCGGTGGCTAATGGCGGCGTTGGAAAGGCTACATTCGAGGATGTTCGGGTAGATAAGCTTGCGCCACTGGCTGACGGCCCGCATGGCCCGCGCGTCGGTCCAAAGGGCCGGGGCCCGGTTCATGTGAAAGGCGGTGGGAAAGCAAAGAACGCTTTTGCCGGTGGTCTTGGTAAGATGGGCGGCCATGGGCAAGTATTTGTCCCAAAAGCGTTCGTTTAGGCCGTGGAGAAGGATTATGGCCGCGTCGGATTTTTTTTCTTGGCGGGGACCGACGACGAAGTGGCGAAATTTAACGTTTTCGGCTATTTCCGAGTCCGGTTTGGTAAAAAGGTCCCCAAGGTTGGTCGTGGCCGGCAGACGCCCCTGAAGGTCGGTCGGCGGGGTCTGTGGCTTCCGGGCCGAGTGGCGGGTCCCGGCCGAGACAAAGTCGTAATTGCGGAAAGCGAGTTCGTCCGGCCAGTCTATCTCCGAAGGCGCCAGGGAAAAAATGTCCTTCAGGTGGTTATGGAGCCGCAGATGGGTCATGGAGCCGCAAATATAGGAGCCATAAGGCTTGGAGTGGATAGGCTTGTAGAGCCGCAAGGTTGGTAATGGCGATCGAAGGCCTTGCCGGGCCAATGGGTCTGGCTAGGGGTCACGGGACGGTCAGGGTCAGGTATAGATCCGATGTATCGGGGTCCCGATCGAGTCCGCGGTAAAGGGGATCGCCGTAACGGGCAAAAGAGTCGTGCCCGTCCAGATCCCACTCGTAAACTTTGGAGTCGGCGGCGATGGCCACGGTCAGCTGGGCCGGGTAGTCAACCACGATGTCGCCGCTTTTGAGGGCTTTGCGGTCGTAGATGGCCACCGGCTCGACGACGATCTCGATTTTGCCCGAGGAATCGGTCAGGCCCGAGCCGGAGGCCGGGCTAATTAGGGTGGCCGGGGCCTTGACCGTGACGGTTACCCGGCGGTGGGCCAGGGCGGTAAAGTTTGACTCCCTCTCGAAGGTCAGGACCAACCGTCGGGGATTGGTCGGCTGGATTTGGGTTTCGATGAGGTTGTCCTCGTAGCGAGTGGGAGTGGCGCAGCCGGAAAAAAGGACGGCCGAAAGGGCGGCGACGGCCATCAGGGCCACGAAGGCGGCCCAGCGGGCGGCGGGGCCCGAAGGGTGCCGGGGGGCCGGGTGGGACCGGTGGGCCGGGGGGCCATGGCGGCGGGGGTTAGGCAAAGGCCCCGTCCGGGGCGGCAGCGGCCTCGCCGTTTTTGGGAGTCTCTTGGCGGCCGCGCTGCTTAAAGGAGCGTCGGCCCGGACTTTTTTTCGGTTCGGTCGAGCGGGGGCTGGTCCGTGGGGCCTCGGCCGCGCCGGCGTGGCTGTGGCTTGAACTGGAACCGCCGTTGGTACCCGAGACATATTCGGCGCTTTCGCTGAGGGTGTCTTCATAGTCGTAGAGACCGGAGACGTGGCCGGGCTTAAGGGGTTCGGCTTCGGCCACCTTGCGGCTGGATTCGAGCTCGAACTGGCCCGGCGGAATGGTCGGGTCTCCGGAGATGATGATCCGGGCCCCGTAACGCTCCTCCAGGTTGGCCAGATCGTGGCGTTTGTGGTTTTGCAGGTAATTGGCCGAGTCGGGGTCGAGCTTGGCCCTAATTTCGCCCAAGCCGCCTTTACTGATTAAATGGGTAACTTGGCGTATTAGAGCCAGCGAGGAGCTCTCCGAGGTCTTCACTTGGCCGCGGCCCTGACAGTGCGGGCAGGGGACGTAGCTGCCGGTCTCGATGGAGGGGCGCAGTTTTTGGCGGGTCATCTCCAGGAGGCCAAACTTGGATATGTAGCCGAAGTCCCTCTTGGCTTTGTCCAGCTTGGAGGCATCACGGATGCGCCGCTCGACCTCCCGACGGTGGTGATCGTCGCGCATGTCGATGAAATCTACCACAACCAAGCCGCCCAGGTCCCGGAGCCGGAGCTGGCGGGCCACCTCGTCGGCGGCTTCCAGGTTGGTGGAAAAGGCCGTGTCCTCGAGGTTGCCTTCCTTGGTGCCCTTGCCGGAGTTGACGTCTATGGCCACCAGGGCCTCGGTCGGGGTGATGACGATGGAGCCGCCGCCTTTGAGTTTGACGCTGTTGTGGTAGATGGTGGCCAGCTGCTCTTCCAGCTGATGGCGGGCGAAGATGGGCCTCTTTTCCTTATGCAGCCTGACGATCTTGCCGTGGCCCGGGGCGATGTTTTTGATGTAGTCGACGACCTTGCGGAAGGTGGGGGGATCGTCGACCAAAATTTCCTTGACCTCGCTGGTGTAATGGTCCCGAAGGATCTTGATGGCCAAGTCCTGCTCTCGGTAAATGAGGCTGGGGGCCGAAGCCTCTTGGGCCCGATGGCGAATGTCCTCCCAGAGGTTATGAACTTGAAAGAGATCCTCGGCCAGCTCTTTCTGGGTGCGATCCTCGGCCACGGTCCGGACTATATAGCCCAGGCCCGGAGGCACGGGCAGCTCCTCGGAGATGGCCCTCAGGCGGGCCCTTTCGCGGTCGTTTTCGATCTTGCGGCTCACGCCCACGTGTTCCCGGCCCGGGGTCAGCACCACGAAACGGCCGGCCAGCGAGATGTAGGTGGTCAGGGCCGCCCCCTTGATCAGCGTGGGTTCCTTCAGGACCTGGACCAATAGCTGCTGGCCTTTTCTCAGGCAGCGCCTGACATCGGCGTCTTGAACGGTGGCGTCGGGATCCAAATAATATTCGGGGTGAATGTCGCATAGTTGCAAGAAACCGTTGCGATCGTTTCCGTAGTTGACGAATACCGCTTGCAGGCTTGGCTCGATGTTTTGGATGGTCGCCTTGTAAATGTTCGAAAGGCTCATTTGTTTGGTGTTGGATTCGGTGTAGTATTCTTGCAGCCGACCCTCGCCGTCTAGCATGGCCACGCGGCACTCCTCGGGGTCGGCCGCGTTGATAATGATTTTCTCCACTTGCGCTCCTCGCGTTTCGTTTGATTTGTCAGAAGCGGGCCGGAACCGCTTTGGCCGTTTGGCCTTTGGGCCCAGCGGCCTTTGGCCGTTTTGGCCCAGTGGCCGCCTTGGCCGCTTGGCCTCTAACGTCTTAGGCCAAAAAAAGGCCGTCCGACTTTAGCGATGGCCAAAGCCAAAAAACAAAAGCCCGGTCAGCTTCTAGGATTGTTAAAGTTGTTTACCTGGTACATAAAGGCTTCCAGGCGGGCCTGGGTATTGGTTTGGCTCTGGCCGTCGTAGGCCAAGCTAATGGCCGGCATACCCGCGGCCTCGTCGCGCAGATGGCCGGTGAGGGCGCCTACGACCATGCCCGGCATACAAGTAAAGGGCATGATGTTGACCAAACCTCTGGCTCCGCGCTCGTAAAATTCCAGCCCTTTGCCAAGGGAAAGGATGGCTTCCCCTTGGAAAGAGCGATGCAGAAAACGTTCCCCCAAAGACACGGTTGAGTCTATGGGTGGTTCTTTGGTCCCGTGGGGGAAAAATCCTTTCCAGCTTTTGGCTACTTTGTTCAGTTCGTGATTTTGGACGAGCCCTGTCAGGATCGAGGCCAGGCGCTTGCGCCACTCTCCCTGGCGTCCGGCCCGCATCGAGTTGACGTGGCCCACGTAAAAGATCCACTCGGTAAAGGGCGGCATTTCGATCTCCGCTCCCAGCGCCTCCAGGCGTCTGATGACGTCCTCGTTGGCGAAGCGGTTGTGGCGGACGTAGATCTCGCCCACCAACCCCACCCTGGGTTTGCCGTTGAGGTCTTTGGCGCGGATGGCCTCAAACCTTTCCCTGGCCTGGGCCTGGAAATGTCCCATGGCTTTGAAATCGTCGTTTTCTATGAGGCTCACCAGTTCCGAGAGCGATTCCCGGTAGGCCAGATCGGCCGCTCCGGGCGTAACCTCCCTGGGTCTGGCGTGAAATAAGGCCTTTTGTAAGATGTCAACCGTGGAAAGGGCCCGCCATAAAGCCTTGGAGAGGTTGGCTCCGCTTTTGGTGGAGCCGGCCTGGTTTAAGGCTTCGTACATGCCCCCAGTTTGGTCTATGGAAAGGACTTCCAGGTTGTCAAAACCCAATCTCCGCATTATTAGGCTGATATAGCGGCTGTACTGGCCAAAGCGGCAGGGGCCGTTGGAGCTGGGCATGAAGAGGACCGACTTGGTCGGGTCAAAGCCCGGCCTTTGGGTCAGCTTGATGAAATCGCCCACGCACAGAATGAGCGGGTAGCATTCCTTGCCCGAGGTCTGGGCCCGTCCCAACTCGATGGTGGTTTGGTCGGACTCGGGCAAGGCCTCGGCGGCGATGCCGGCGGCCCGGAAGGCGGCGGCCATGGTTTGGGTATGGTCGCACATGGGCGGGATATAGACGGTTTGGCCGGGTTTGGGGCCCCGGATGCATTTAATGGGTCTCAAGGGCCTGAAATTTAGGCTCTTTTGGGGGTGGGCCTCGTCGCGGGCCTTTCTGGCCGCCAAGGAATCCAGGAAAGCCTCCAGGCGGGTGACCGCCCCGACGTCGGAGGAGTGCTCGTCGATCTCGATTTCCAAAAAGGGTTTGCGGCCCATGATATGCTTAAAAAAGTGAAGGATGAAAGAATCCGGACCGCAGCCGAAGTTGGAGATGTATAGGCCCTCGAGGCGCTCGTCGCCGGCGATGGCCGTGGCCACGGCGGTGATCTTTTGGCCGTATCGCCAGTAGTGGGAAAGCGGTTCGTCGTGTTTGATATCCAGGGGCAGAAAATCCATGGGCAAGCCCAGTATGCCCAAATCCCGGAGCTTTTGGTTGAGCCTAAGGTTTAGGCCCGGATCAAAACCGTTGTAGGGCCTGGCCACGACTACCATGGCCATGTCCTTGGGCTTTAGGTTGGAGAGGACCTCCTGTCCCTTTTCCCTAAGCTTGGCTTGGAAGGTCTTCTGGGCTTCCAAGCCCAACTCGGACGCCCTTTTGACCTCGGCGGCGGGGATGCCGATCTTGGCCGTTAGATCGACAAGGGATCGGTGGAGGGGCTTGGGTCCCTCGCCGAAGAAAACCGGTCCGGTCAATAGTAGCGGTTTTTTGATGTCCAGGGCCGAGGGGGCCGTGTAGGCCAGCGTTTGGGCATAGGGGCAGGCGGCGTTGTCCGGGGCGCCGGACTGCTGGGAGGCCGGCATGTTAACCAGTGACGGAAGGAAGATGTGATCTACGCTCAGGCTAAGCAGTTCTTGGACGTGTCCGTGGGCGGCCTTGATGGGAAAGCAAAAATCCGATTCGGTTCGCTCGCAGCCGCTGTGGATAATGGATTTGTTGGTTTCCGATGACCAAACCGGGTCGTAACCCAAGGCCCCCCAAAAGACCGACCAGAAGGGGCCCAGCTCGGCAAAGAACATGCTCCGGATAAGGCCCATGCGGCCCCGGACGGGCCTTTGGTGATCGTTTAGGACGTGGGCCAGCTCGGGCGGGGAGAAGCAGGCCTCGGAGCGGAAGCGGAAGAGATCCGGAAGGGGGGAGTCGGTTTTTTTCAGGCCCGAATCCTCGTCGTAACGGTCGCAGCGGGAACCGTAATAGAAGGGCCGACCGCCCATGACCGTGACCTTGCGGATCTCGCAATG
>JAIRNQ010000229.1 GCA_031257955.1 Deltaproteobacteria bacterium
GCTAGATATTGGCAGCCAAGGCTAGGGACGGGCTATATGTCGTGTAACATCGATTACCCTGGCCTTCATATTATCCCAGAGATTCATTTAACGATAAGGCCAACACCCAACAGTTTGACGACTAACGCGCCGCCCATTCAGGCCAACTGTCTTTGGTTTTGACTCTTAGGCCGACAACAAATAAAAAAACCGACCTACATTCCAACTTTCGATTGGGTAACGGGAAAAATTTTAACTGCTTGGGTCCGGTTTTTTTGTCCATATCGCTCCCCCGACCTTCTGGGGACTATCGTCACGGTGAACCACATGAAACGCCTTCTTAAGATTATCGGCGCCGGCCCCGTCCCGGCCTTGGCCACGTTCCCGGTCTTGGTTTTGGCCCTGGTATTGGGGCTGGCTTTGGCTTTGGCCCCCTCGGCTTTGGCCCAGACCGCCCAAAGCTACGTGGTGGAGAAGGGCGACACGCCACGCAAGATAGCCAAGCGCTTTTACGGCAAGGCCAACCTGGGCTCCAGGCTCCTTACGGCCAACCGGAACTTTCTGGCCAACCCCAGGAAGCTGACCCCCGGGGAGAAGATCTACCTCTTTTCCGAAGAGACGCTAAACCTTAGGAAGCCTATCGAGATGCCGCCCCTGCCCGAGTTCTCGCCCGAGGCCCTCTACGAATCGAACAAACTGTTGGAAAAGGCCTTTCCCAAATTCGTCACCTTCGGCGCCGACGCCCGGGGCATTGGCGGCGGCGGGTTTTGGCGGATTAAAGTCCTCAGAAAGGACCCGATCACCAAGGCCATGATCGACAACTACTTCGAGGTTCGCCCGGTCGGCGAGGTCGTGGCCTCCACGGAATTGGGGGACACCTCCATAACCTCCGACGGCTATTCCAAGTCCCAGTTCGGGCGGACGCTCCTTTCGACCGGGGATAACGTCATCGTGCGTTTCACCCAGGATTTGGCCAAGATTTTGGACTCGGACACTTACGAAGAGTCGGACCCCTATTTCCGCACCTTCCCGGTCTACTCCATTGGGACTACCTTCCACGAACCGGACAAAAACAGCGCCAATTACGGTAAGGCCCTAGGCAACATTATGCGCTACAAGGGGAACGTGACCATAGGGGCCCGGGTGGAAAACACCATTCCGCCCTCCTCCTACGTCTCCAACCGGGCCAAGGGAAACGTCAGGGCCGACCGGGTAAGCGATCTGGAGCCGGTAACCTACGTGGCCAACATCGGCTACACGGAAGACCCGATCTCGATTTCCGACAAGATTTTCGTCTTCGTGCTCATCGAGCCCGGACCGGAGCGCCGCTTGGATTCCCCTTACGTGGAACCCCCAGACTCCTTCGTCTCCCCGGGGCAGTGATCGCCCGCGGCCCCGCCGCCGTCCAGGCGCGGCGGAGCCTTACGGGACCGGTCGAGCGGCCTTTTCGACCGTCCGCCAATACGGGCCAATTCCCCCCGGCCGGACCGGCCCTGACGGGCCGCGGGACGGGGGCATTTTAGGGTGAACAATTATGTTGAGAGCTTTGATTATATCGGCCCTGGCGGCGGTTGCCATGTCTGTCTTTTCCGCGGGCTGCTCCCCGGTCTCCGCGCCGATTACGGCCTATAGGACGTTCAAAGTTTGCGAGGGCAGATACGTTAACGATCTCGGTCCCGTGAGGGGGGCCTACCGGGAGGCCCGACCCGACAGTTGCAAGGTCTCCTTGGAGCCTTTCGATATGGGCGCCTGGGTGGAAGCCCCACTAAACTCCCATAAAACCACCGGCCTCAGAACGGTCGTCCTTGGCTGCGCCAATTTGACCCCATCGGCGGAAGGCTGCGACTACGGCGGACTTTTGGGGCACTCGGTCACCCTAAACATGAATTTTGACATGGCCCGCTACCCGGACACGGCCATAGTCCAGAAAGCCGTTCTGGCCGTGAGGGTCCGCGAAAACATAAACTACTTCGCCCAAGCCGCCCAGCTTAGGGGGAGACAGATGATCTCGGACACTTTCCAGAGTCTGGGGGGCGAGGTGGGAACGCCGGCCATGCAACCGGGCTGGGTGACCTTCGACGTCACCGAATTCGCCGCCCGGGCCATCAACGAACGCCGGGCCTCGGTTTCCTTCGAGCTCTCGTTGCCCTGCGGCCGTTCGGAATCGGAACTGACCACGGTTAGCGTACTTGAAGCCCAGCCCAGAATAATAGTCGAGTATAAGTAAGCCCATCGCCTGAGGCTGGGCCCAAAATGGGGCCCGCCCCTGGATAACGGTTTAGCGCTAACTGGCCAACATTTAACCGCGCCCCAGGCTTTTGGGGGTGCCGGCGGGCGAAAGCGGGCCTCTGGGCGCGAACTTACCAATATTTCACCGCGCCCCCCGACTTCTGGGGGTGCCGGCGGGCGAAAGCGGCCGGAGGCCTTCGCCTTTGGGACAATAGGCCATCCCCACGGGGGATGGTTATGCGAAGCGGAGTTTAACCATGAGAAAAACCTTGACCCACATGGCCGCCATGGTCGCCGTCGCGATCGTTTCCTTGGCCGCCACCATGGGCGCCCTGGCCCAATACGATCCCGAAGTCCGTCTCTCCCGGCAACTGGTGGCCGATCAGGGTCTGTTTTTCGGGCTGTCCGAAAACAACATAATGGGCATGTCCGTTTCGCGAGACCAGGGGGCCGACCCCAACGTCAGCCTCTCCCGCCTGGGCCTCAAGCCCGAGGTGGTCTTCGGCAAAGACTTGGCCATACTCAAGCAGCCCTTCAATTCCCGCAGCTGGCCCATCCTGACCTGGGCCGTCTACCTGGGTAACGAGCAGGCCGTAAACCTCCTCTTGCGGGCCGGGGCTAGGGTCAACGCCCCCGACGAGTACGGCGCCACCGCCCTCCACTGGGCCGCCCAAACCGGCCGCTACAAAATCGCCAAGATCCTCCTAAACAACGGCGCCTCCTGCCAGGCCCGGGACTTTAGGGGGGCCACGCCCAAAGACTGGGCCATGATGTCCAGCCAATACGATCTGGTGCGCCTGATCGACAGCCGTTCCTGCCGGGTCCAGAATATTGGCGACGAGGACGGCGACGGCGTCCCGGACGACCGCGACCAGTGCCCCGGCACTCCCCTGGGGGCCCCGGTGGACGAGCGCGGCTGCTGGATTGTGGCCTACGCCGCTTTCTTCGACTTCGACAAATCCATCATCAAAAGCGAGTTCCTGCCCCACATCCAGCAAGCGGCCCGAGTGCTTTCCAATAACCCCGACGTTAACGTGCGGGTGGTTGGCCACACCGACTACGTGGGCAGCGACTCTTACAACTACGGTCTGGGGCTCAGACGGGCCCAGTCGGTCATAAGGGAGCTGGTTAAAAACGGCGTCTCCCCGGGACGCCTCACCGAGGATTCCCGAGGCGAGACCGAGCCCATCGACACCAACTCCACCAGGGCCGGACGGGCCAGGAACCGCCGCGTGGAAATCCACGTCGCCCAGCCCGCCGGCGTCACCCCATAAGCCCAGGGGCTTACGGCCCCGCTGGGCCAACCGGTAGCCCAATGCCAAAACCCCGACCGCCTGGAATAATCCAGGCCGGCCGGGGTTTTTTTCGTTCCCGCTCCGGGGGTGGCTTCCGTGGGCCTTGGCGCGATTTGGATCAGTAAATCAGCCCGACCTTCTCCCGGACCACGTCCATGGTGATGGTGGCCACCTTACGGGCCTTGATGGCCCCCTCGGACATGATTTGCCTTACCTCGTTGGGCTTTCTGGCCAGCTCTAGTCGCTTTTCCCTAAAGGGCGCGAAAAAACTCCAGATGACCTCGATCAGTTCCTTTTTAACCTCGGAATATTTAAGACCCGGCTTCAGGTAGCGTTCCCGAAGCTCGGCTTGGCCCTCGGCGTCCAGAAACAACCGGTATATTCCGAAGAGGTTGCAAGTGTCAGGGTCTTTCACGTCGGAGACGGCCTTGGCGTCGGTGACGATGGCCATGACCCGGCGCTTCAGTTCGTCCTTCTCCAAAAAAATGTCGATGGCGTTGCCGTAACTTTTACTCATCTTCTGGCCGTCGATGCCGGGGATGGTGGCCAAGGTTTTGTCGATGGCGGCTTCGGGCATGACGAAGGTCTCGCCGTAGACGTGGTTAAAGGCCCCGGCAATGTCCCTGGCGATCTCCAAATGTTGCTTCTGGTCTTTCCCCACCGGCACCAGATTGGCCTGGTAGAGGAGTATGTCCGCCGCCATCAGTACCGGGTAAGCGAAAAGTCCATGATTGGGCGTGAAATGCCTGGCCAGTTTGTCCTTGTAGGAGTGGCTCCGTTCCAAAAGCCCCATGGAGGTGTGGTTATGGAGGATCCATGTCAGCTCGGCGTGTTCCGGGACGTCGCCCTGGACCCAAAAATAACACTTGTCCGGATCCAGCCCCAGGGCCAAGAAATCCATGGCCGCTTCCATGGTGTTTATGGCCAACAACTGCCCGTCGGTAACCGAGGTCAGGGCGTGGAGGTTAACGATAAAGCAATAAAGCTCGCTTTTCTCTTGCCAGCCGATCATCTGTCGCATCATGCCAAAAAAGTTGCCTATGTGTAGACTGCCGGACGGTTGTATACCCGATAAAACCCGCATCGTTCGCCAAACTCCCAAAAAAAGCCCGGCGGGCCGACCCCTGGCCGCCCGTGGGCTTGGATATCGCGCAAAAGCCCGCGCCGTTCCAATCCGGCGCCGGTACCGAAACGGACCGAACCCTATTCCGGGCCCGGCCAAGTTCCGCGCTCGCCAACCCCTCAGGGGTGATCGGGCGCGCCGCCGTTGCCTTTCTTGCCGGACCGGGCGCCGGCTTTGCCTTGGCCCCCGGCCTGACCGCCATTTCCGGCTTGATCTGGGCCCGAGTCCAATGGGCCGGATTGGCTACCGGCTTGAACCGATACTGGCGACCCTGGTGCCCCTGGCGCCAGGATTTGGGGCGCGGGCTGGCTCTTGATTTGGGGGCCAATCTGGCTTTTGGCCGTATCCTCCGAACCCAAACCGCGGATCTCCGGCTGGAGCGTCCCGCCCGGGTGGTCCACATCCAGGCCTCGGGCCTGGCCCAGGTGGAAAGCCAAAAGCTGCAAGGGGATTACGGCCACCATTGGCCTTAGACGGGAGGGCACTTGGGGAAGCGGCAAACAGGTGTCGGCCATGCTGGCCAGGGCTTGGTCCTTCTTGGGACCGTCCTCGGTAATCAAGATAAGCGGGGCGTTTCTGGCTTTAAGCTCGAAGGCCAGGGACAAGCTGTTGGCCTCCTCCTCGTCGGAAAAGGAAAACATGATTATGGGGGTGTCCGGCCCGGCCATGGCCAGCGGCCCGTGGCCGAACTCGCCGGCCGGATAGCCTTCGGCGTGAATCTTGGCCACTTCCTTAAGCTTGAGAGCCCCTTCCAGGGCCATGGGCAAAAGATGCCCCCGGGCCAGGATGAAGGTCTGGAAATAAGGGTTCAAAAACTTGGCCACCTCGATAACCTTGGGCTCCAGGTCTTTCTTCATCAAGGCCTCCCGGATCATCTCCGGGACCCGGGAAAAACTTTCTATCTCCTGGCGCCATTCTTTGCGCAGAAGGTTCCGGCTCTGGGCCAGCCTTAGGCCCAAGAGGGCCAGTACCAGCGACTGGGAGGTGAAGGCTTTGGTGGAGGCCTTGGAGTGGACTTTTCCGGCCAGAGTCAACAGCGTGCCCATGGCCGCTTCGGTTAAGGGGCTATCGGCCTCGTTAACCACGGCCAGGGTATGGGCCCCCCGCCGCCGGGCCAAGTCCAGGGCGGCCAAGGTGTCCGGGCTACGCCCCGACTGGGACACGGCCACGGCCAAAGTGGTCTCGTCCACCAGGGAATGGTGACGGCCGCACTCCGAGGCCGGTTCGACCACGGTGGGGATCTGGGCGAATTCCTCGATGAGGTACCGGGCGGTCATGGCCGCGTGGTAGCTGGTCCCGCAAGCGGTGATATAAGTTTTTTGTATGCTTTTCAGGGTTTGGTCGTCCAGCGGGGGACGGTTCATCTTCAACTGGAAATTTTGGCCCATGAACTGGGCCAAGGTGTAAGCCAAAGCGTTGGGCTGCTCGTTAATTTCTTTTATGAAATAAGGGCGGTCACCGTTTTTTGGTGGGTTCATGTTTCCCAAACCATCCATCACCATTGAAACCTCAAACTCTTTCTCGTTTATTTTTTGTGCCCCGACCCTTCCGGTCGGGCTTTTGCCAGTTTTGGCCAAAAGCTTGGACCCGCGGCCAATTATCCATGGACCGCTTTCTTCGTGGCGCCGAGGCCATGAAAACGATACCCAAGTCCGTTACATTTTAGCAGAAAAGACCCACCGCGCAAAAAAATCTCCGTAAGCCCGCGCAGCGCATGGGCTTGACCACCCAACCCCGCCATTTAGGCCATGGCCAAAAGGCCCTAGGTTCGCCCATATAATCATTTACTTATGTCGGGGTTTTTTGGCGACCGACCCGGTCGCCTTGGCCGTGGCCGGTTTGGCCGGCTTCCGGTCGGCGGGCCCACCGGAACCGGCGCCAAGGGAGCTTTTTGTGGTTTTTTTTGGGGCATCCCCGGCCAAGTCGATACTTTTGGAATCGACAAAGGCGTCGCTAAAATACCGGTGGGGTGGTAGGATTGTCCCGGGGGCCACTTCGGCGTTACGCAGGCAGCAGTAAGGGCCCAGGCTGGCCCCGGCGCCCACTTTGGTGTTTCCGGTCATGACCACCCCTGGGCCCAAGGTCACGTCCCGGCCAATTTTGACGCTGGCCTCGATGTGGGTGGTGGCCGGATCGTCCATGGCCACCCCGGCCAAAAGCCAGCTTTCGTTAATCCTGCCCCGCAAAATGGCCTGGGCCCTGGCCAGTTCCCGACAGTCGTTGACGCCCTGGACCTCCAAGGGATCCGGGCCCTGGATGGCCGCGGCCAAATGCCCCTTGGCCCTAAACTCGGCCACGACGTCGGTCAGGTAATACTCGTTTTGGGCGTTGTCCGGCTTGAGGTTAAAGACGTTTTCTATCAAAGTGGCGCAATCGGCGACGTAGACGCCGCTGTTGATCTCGTCGATCGAAAGCTCCTCGTCGTTGGCGTCCCTGGCCTCGACAATCCGTTCCAACCAGCCGTTTTTGTCCCTGATTACCCGGCCGTAAGAGGCCGGATCGGCCAGCCTGACCGTCAAAACGCTAATCAGCCGCCCCAAAGCGGCGTGGGCGTCCAGCAAATCCAAAAGCGTCTGGGGCGAAATGAGCGGCACGTCCCCGGGCAGTATGACCACCGGCCCGTCGAAACCTTCCAGGCCTTCCGCGGCCACGCGAACGGCGTCGCCGGTGCCCCTGGGCACCTCCTGCCGCAAACAAATCGGGCCAAAAGGGGCGATCTCGCGCTCGACGGCCTCGGCCCCATGGCCGGTAACCACCACCAGCCTGGCCGGGGCCAAATAACGGGCGGCGTTCAAGACGTGGGTGATTATGGGCCGGCCCATGACCGGGCGCAACACCTTGGGCAGATCCGATTTCATGCGGGTGCCCTTGCCGGCGGCCAAGACCACCACCGCCGGGCTCTTGGGCCCCCGGTCGGCCGCCGCCTTGGCCGGCCCCTTGGCCGGGGCCTTGGCCGAGTTTTTGGCTTTGGCCGGGCTTTTGGCCTTGGCCGCGTTTTTTTCTTTGGCCATAAACGTCCCCGCTAAAACCGGCCGCCCGTGGGGGGCGCCGGCGTTCATCTTGGGGAAATTATACTAAAATCCACCAAAAATTGATACAAGGCCTAGCCTTGACATGGATCCAAAGCGGATATATCGTAAACCCAAAGGATACCGCCATGCGTTTCTCTAAGCTTATCGCCCCGCTGGCCGACCGGTTCTTGGCCGAACCGGCCCCCGAAGCCCGGACCCGGCCCGGCCACCCCGAAGGCCCCAATACCATTGCCGTAATCGGCGGCGGGGGCAAAACCTCCGTTTTGAGGCGCTTGGAAATGGAGCTGAGCGAGGCCCATTTGCCGGTCATAACCACCGTCACCACCCGATTGGGCAGTCGCGAGCTGCCGACGCTGACCCCGGTGCGGGCCGAAGACCCCGACCAAGTTTTGGCCGCCGCCCGCCGGGCCCTGGCCGGCGAAAGGCTCCTCCTCTTTGGCCCGGAACGGCCAGACGATCGGGGGCACGGGACGCATAGCGGCCTTCCGCCCGACTGGCTGGCCGAGGCCCGCGAGCTGGCCGGGCCGGAACTTACCTGGTTGGTCGAGGCCGACGGCTCGAAAGGGCGCCCGCTGAAGGCCCACCGGGAGGGGGAACCCGTTTTTCCGCCGCCGCCTTACTATTGCCTTTTGGTCATCGGCCTTACCGCCCTGACCCTTCCCTGGCCCGAGGCCCTCCACCGCCCGGAAACCTTCTACGGCCGCTTGCCGCTCCCCACGACCCCCCGGACCCTTAGACCAACCGAGATCTCCATCTACGCCGCCTCCGCCTACCGACCCCTAAAGCCGGACCTCATCTACCTGAACCAGACCGACGCCCTAACCGGCGGCCACTTCTCAAGCGGGAGACAACTGGCCCACCTCCTCTCCCAGGCCGGCTTCAGGGTAGCCTGCGGGAGCTTAAAAAACGGCCTCTTCCTCGACTGGACCCTCGAACACCCCCACTCAGTCCGCACGCCCGACGACCGAGTCCCATAAGCCCCGCCCCGCCGGCCAATTCAGAACTCTAACGCCCAACTATCCACACCGCAGTCCGAAACGCCTTGGCCAATTCAAAATTTCGCATCCCTCGCCGGCCCATCTCCCAAGCCAATTCATAATTCCGTAACTCCCCCCGCCCCAACTCCCAAGCCAATTCATAATATCTCATCCCTCGCCGGCCCATCTCCCAAGCCAATTCATAATTACCTCACGATAGCCGCCCAAAACGCCGACCAATTACCAATTATTTCACGTTAGCCTCCTAACAGCCTGCCCAACGGCCCCTTTCCAGAATCCGCGTCTCTCAAATCGCCCCCTTACCCCCACGATCCCCACCCGTGGCCGCCCTTTACTTCGGGAGATGACCCAGCCCCAGAGAACCCGCCTTCCCCACCCAGGCCTAATCCGGCCACCCGGCGACTCCGCAAGCACCCTTCCCCACCCAAGCCTAATCCGGCCACCCGGCGACTCCGCAAGCACCCTTCACCCCCCAAGGCGAATCCGGGCACCCGGCGACTCCCCAAGCAACCAACCCCACCCAAGCCGCAGCCGGGCACCCGACG
>JAIRNQ010000234.1 GCA_031257955.1 Deltaproteobacteria bacterium
GCCATCAATCCCCAGGACACCATCAGAACTTGCCGCGCCTAGGTCGGGGCTTGAGTTTTGTGGGCTGGCCGCGAATGGGCCGCCGAGGAACCCTTGAGGACTCCGGAGACGCCTGAGTAGTTTTGGGGCCAGAGGCGAGATGGATCCCCGTCCAGAATTTGCCCATAAACGGGCCTAGAAGGCCCGTGGCGGGCCTTGACCGTTCGGGGAGGTAGGGGAGTGCCCGTTTTTCGTCTCCAGGCCCGTAGAAAGCGTTTGGGAGCGATTTTCGTTTAACGCGATTTTTGGGGAGGTAGGTTATGAAGCTTTCGTATTCCATAGGCACCGACGAGGAGGTTGATCGCATTCATGAGATGTCGGTTAAGATTCTGGAGGAAGTCGGGGCCACTTTCCATTCGCCGGAGACCGTGGAGTTATTTAAGAAACACGGGGCCAAGGTGGAAGACAAGATCGTTTACATTTCCCGGGGCATGCTCGAGTCGGCCCTAAAGACTGTCCCCAAGTCCTATGATCATTACAACCGAAACGGGGGCCACGTCACCGTTGGCGGTACGGGAAAGACCGTCTACGAGTCGGTCTATGGGCCCATTTTTGTGCGAACCGGCGATACAATCGAAAAATCCAACCATGAGCACTTCGTTAACTTCCACAAGCTGAACGAAACCAGCGACATTATCGACATCTCCAACCCTTACGCCCTGGACGCCCAGTACATACCCCAAGATCAGAGGCAACAGTACTCCCTTGGGGTGACGCTGAAATACTGCCAAAAGCCCCTTGACGGAATCGTGCTGGGCGGGAAAGCGGTCGTTTCCGAGTGTCTGGAAGCGATGTTCGATTTTTACGGCTTCAAGGACAAGCCGGTGGCCTTGGGCATGGCTTGCACGGCCGGTCCAATGCAGATGGCCACTGACATGTGCGAGGCCATCGCCGTCCTTTCGGCTGCCAATCAGCCCATGCTGATCGTCTCCGGCGTGACCCTGGGGGCTTCGGGCCCGCAGACCATGGCCGGGGCCTACACCATCGGCAACGCCATGGTTCTGGCCGGTATCGTTTATACGCAGTTGGTCAGGCCCGGGGCGCCAATTTTGTACTGCACCCGATTTTCCGGCCACGATATGCGGAACATGATCCCGGCTTACGGGGGCATAGAGGCCATGTGGGCTTGCGCCACCACGGCCAGAATGGCCGGCTTTTACGGCTTCCCCTTCCAGACCGGGGTCTCCAACACCGAGAGCAAGGCCCTGGACCTCCAGGCCGGGGCCGAAACTTTCATGAACATTCTCAGCCCGCATCTTTTGAAAGCCGATCTTTTGCCCATGGCTTGCGGCCTTCTGGACGCCATGAACATGGCCGGCTACGAGAAGTTCATATGGGACGAGGAATGCGTCAAAAAATGCCGTCACCTCATGGAAGGCTACGAAGCCAACGACGAGACCTTCCGTTTTGAAGAGATCAAGAAAAAGGGCACCACCGGGAGCTATCTGGGCAGGGTTTTGCCCATCTATCGTAAAGAATTCTATGAACCGAAGTATGACATCAGAGACATTCACAATAACTGGGTGACCAAAGGCAGGCCGTTGTCAGTGGATTTATTGGCGCCGGTCTGGAAAAAAAGACTTGAGGAATATATCGAACCCGAGCTCGACGCCGACCGAAAGATTATTCTTAAGCGGTTGTTGCCGGAAGAATATCACCACATCATTTAACACCCAGGAGGAATTCCTTTGAGCCAGTCACTTAGATCGAGGCTAACGACCCGTTCGTTGCTTCAGTTCATCACCTGTGCGGTGGGTAGTTTCGCAATCTTTTACATCCTGTTCTCCCGGGACAGCTTTTACCAGCCATTTCTGAAGGCCATGTCCGTCACCGATGGCGAGTTTGGCGTTCTCTACGGGGTTTATGGTTGGATCGCCGTCATATCTTACCCAATTGGCGGTGTCATCGCCGATAAAGTTTCACCGAGGATGATGATGTTCTTGTCATTTTTGGGAACCGGTATCTGCAACATTATTTTGGGCTTTTTTCCGGGCTATGAGGTTTGCATGGTTTTGTACGCGGTCATGGGAGTGACCACGGCCATGACCTTCTGGGCGGCCATGCTTAAATGCGTTCGTATTTTTGGTCGAAACATCGGCGAGGAAAACCGCGCCTTCTCGTTTCTGGAAATTACCCGGGGCATAGCCAGCGTGGTTATCAGCTTTACCATAGTTTACATATTCAACCAGTTCGCCGACATGGTGGTTGGCCTCCGGTTCGTCATATGGTTCTATGGAAGCCTATTGATACTGCTCTCCATCATTTCCCTGTTGGTCTTTGACAAGGCCGACGAGGAAAAGGAAATGCGAGACTCTAAACTGGAGAAGGAAAAGGCGCGTTTGCTCAGCGACAAGTCGACCGTCCAGCACGTTGCCGATCTACTGAAGAACCCCGATATGTGGTTGGCCGTGGCCATAGCTTTCGGTGGCTATAACATCGGATCCTGCATGGGTTCCTACGTTGGTGACATGGCCGGTCGCCTCTTTGGCATCTCCGTCGGCGGCGCCGCTTACATTGGCGTCATGAACAACAGTTGCAAGCCTATTGGCGCTTTTTTAGGTTCGTTCATTACCAAAAGAAAGGGCCCAACCTTTGTCTTGCAGTCCGTTACTTGGATGTATGTGTCATTTTGTTAATCTTCCTATTCATTCCCAAAAATAACAATTGGTTATGGCTATTTCTGGTTCTCATGGCCCTCGAAATGATGGGAACCGGCGCTTTCCGTAGCCAGAAGTTTATACAGATCAAGGAAGCTAACCTGACCGTGGCCCAGAGTGGAACGGCTTTTGGCTTAATAGCCATGATCATATATTCGGCAGACGCTTTCATGCCCATGATCATCGGCCGTTGGCTGGATAGTGGCGACTTTATTCAAGCCTACAGAAACCTAAACTACACCCTCTTGGCTTCGGCCGCCTTAACCCTGGCCGCGGTGATTTACTGGCGGATACGCAACGCCGGAAACATCAAGCGCCAACTTCAACTCGAAGCCACTGGCCAGGTATCCTGAGCCGGACAAAACTGGAATCGCCTTCGGGAGAGCTGTTTCCCGACCGCTCTCCCGCCTTAAACGGCAGCGTCGTCGAGGTTGGTTGGGATTTGGTCGCTCGAGTTAGTCGGGGCGCCATGGGCGATGGGAGGAACCAGGGATCTTTGTGTTGACCGGCGCCGGTTAAAGCCTTAATATTTACCCTGGTCGGTGGGATAATGGGGCATTGGCCGCCCTAAGGCAACTGGGTAAAACGGTAGGCTGGTAAGCGCATGTTTTTGGCCACATTTAAAATACTTATCGCCCGCAAAGAATTTTTCGGGGGATTGGTTCTGGAGCATTTACTTATTTCAGGCGTCTCCATTTTGCTGGCCGGCATTATCGGCCTAGCTTTGGGCGTTTTTATCTCGGAATATAAGAAAGCTTCCCCGCTGGTGCTTGGTTTCTCCAACGTGGTTTACACTATTCCCTCCATTTCAATGTTTGGGTTTTTGATTCCCATATCGGGCATTGGGGATAACACGGCGGTCATCGCCCTTACGGTGTACGCGCTGCTACCCATGCTCCGTAACACTTTTACCGGTTTGGACAACGTCAGTGAGGCCGTAATCGAAGCGGCCACGGGCATGGGCAGCACCAGGGCCCAAATACTGCTCAAAATTAAACTTCCGATGGCCGTGGCCGTTATACTGGCCGGCCTCAGAAACATGGTGGTCATGACCATATCCACCGCCGGCATCGCTTCATTTATCGGGGCCGGGGGTCTGGGAGTGGCCATTTATCGGGGCATCGCCACCAACAATATCCCCATGATGGTAGCTGGAAGCCTTTTAATCGCCGCGTTGGCCTTGGCCGCCGACTATGTTTTTGGGCTCTTGGAAGTGACGATGAGAAAGCGTTGGCGATTGTGACCGCCCGGGTCTCGCGTCGACCCGGGTCCCCGGGTCTTGTGACCACCTGGGTATCGCGCCGGCTCTGGTATTATGACGGCTTGGGTTTTGGCTTGGCCCACGGCCAAGCGGGGCGGGAGGGAACCGCCGGAAGCGGAAAGTAGGGAGGTAGCCATGGCGGGTAAACGTTTTATAATCTGCGCCATTTTGTTGGCCCTGTTCGGCCTCGTTTCCTGCGGCCAAGACCAAAAGTCCGACCAACCGATCCGGCTGGGCCTGGACAATACCGCCGAGGAGGCCATTTTAGGCGAACTTTTGGTTTACCTGATCGAAACCAAGGCCGGGATCAAGGTGGAGGTGACTCCCGATTTAGCAGGCGGTGAGACGGTTATGCACCCGGCCATGGTTAAGGGGGATCTCGATCTCTATCCCGAATATACGGGCACGGCTTGGCTGGCCATATTGAAAGAAAAGGAAATCCCCGAACGGGAAGAGCTACAGAGGCGTCTGTTCGAAGAATATGGGAAGCGCTTCAATTTCGAGTGGGTTGGTCTCTACGGGTTCAATAATTCTTACGGTCTGGGCGTGACCGGTAAGGTTGCCCGCGAGTACGACCTTAAGACCTACTCGGATCTGGCCAAGGTATCTGAAGGGTTGACTTTCAGGGCCGAGTCGGGTTTTTTCGAGCGCGAGGACGGTTTTAAAGGCCTCACCGAGACTTACGGCATGAAATTCAAGGAGGCCAGGGACGTGGCCTTCTCGCTCAAATATAACGCCATCGAAGACGGCCAGGCCGACGTCATTAACATATTCACCACCGACGGCCGTTTGGCCAATACCGACGTCGTGACCTTGGTTGACGATAAGAATTACTTCCCGGAGTACCGTTGCGGAACCGTGGTCCGCCGCGAGGTCTTGGAAAAGAACCCCAAACTCAAAGACGCCCTGATGTTGATGGACGGGCTGATCGACGACGCCTCCATGGCCGGCATGAATTTCAAGGTGGAGAGCCAGGGCCGCGAGCCAAAAGAGGTAGCCCAGGAATTTTTGACGGAGAAGGGTTTAATGTAAATGGGGGCCGAGACTCCCGTAAATGAGCCCAATCTTGGCGCCCCAGCCGCCACTGGCTCAACTACTCCTTTCGGTGCCAATGGTTCGACTGCCCCTTCTAGCGTCGCCACCGATGGACCGACAACCCCTTCCGGCGCCGATGAGGAAGGTCCGATAGCTCGGCCCGACGCCACCGAGGACTTTACCCCCGCCCAGCCCAAGGTCTGGGCGGACGAGGAAGGCCCGATAATACGGTTCGAGGGGATTTCTAAAAGTTTTGGGGAAAACCTCATTCTCTCCGATATCGATTTGTCCATTGCCAGGGGCGAATTCGTGACGATGATCGGGCTCTCGGGAAGCGGCAAAACTACCCTCCTAAAACTCATCAACGCTTTGTTGGCACCCGATAAGGGGTGGATTTTCGTTGACGGCGAGGATCTGGCCCTGGCCGACAAAATTGAGCTTCGCCGGCGAATAGGCTACGTCATTCAAAGCGTTGGGCTCTTTCCTCACATGTCTGTGCGCGGAAACGTTGAATACGTGCCCAAGCTCTATCCCAAATCCAAGCGACCGGCCACGATCATAGCGCCCGAAGAGCTTATGGACATCGTTCACCTGGAGCGGGAGCTATTGGGCCGCTTCCCTTCTGAACTTTCCGGGGGCCAGATGCAACGGGTGGGTATAGCGAGGGCCCTAGCCGTCCGCCCCAAGATCATGCTGATGGATGAACCCTTTGGTTCGGTGGACCAGATAACCCGCAAACAGCTTCAGGCTTCCATACTGGAGATCCAGCGGGAGCTGGGCGTAACTATCGTTTTCGTCACCCACGACATTGACGAAGCCCTAAAGCTGGGGAACAAAGTCATAGTCCTCAATGACCGGCGGGTGGCCAGGTTCGCCTCCCCGGATGAGCTTCGGGCCAACCCAGGCTCAGAATTTGTGCGCCGTTTGGTCTTCAAAGAATAACTCGGCCCGATAGTTCGGGCCAGAAGTGGCACGGCCAAACTAAGTTTTGGCGATGAAGGAATGATTGGGGCCCGTTTTTTCGGGAGGAGTGGCGCGGCCAAACTAAGTTTTGGCGACGTCGGGTGTGGATACCATAAGGGAAACACTTTCCGGACCGGTTTGGATACCGGTAGGAAACCGTTTCTAGGCCATTTACGGTGGGAGATATCGATGGGAGAGGTCATTAAGGTAGACAGGGAGCGTTGCAAAGGCTGTCTCTACTGCGTGGAGAGCTGCAAACAAAACGCCATTTCCGTGTCCAAAGATACCAATCTGTAGGGCTATAAGTTTGTGGTCGTAGACAGTGAGGCCTGCGTCTCCTGCGGAAACTGTTACCGCGTCTGCCCCGATTGCGTATTTGAGATTTACTGAAAGGAGCGAGAGATGGCAAAGACATTGATGAAGGGCAACGAAGCCTTGGCCGAGACGGCCTTGCGGGTCGGCTGCCGATTTTTCTGCGGCTATCCCATCACGCCCCAAAGCGAGATTATGGAATACCTGTCGTGGCGGATGGCCGAGGTGGGTGGTGAGTTCGTTCAGACAGAGTCTGAACTTTCGGCAATAAACATGCTCATGGGCGCGGCGGCGGTCGGGGCCAGAGCTTTTACCAGTTCGTCCGGGCCAGGCTTCTCGCTAATGCAGGAAGGCATTTCATATATCGTCGCCGCCGATTTACCCTTGGTCGTCGTTAATGTCATGCGCGAAGGCTCGGGCCTTGGAAACATCGGCGCTTCTCAAGGAGATTATTGGCAAATGACCCGTGGCGGAGGCCACGGCGATTACCGTACCATAGTGCTGGCCCCGGCCGGCGTTCAGGAGACCTCGAACCTGATGGCCGAGTCCTTCGACTTGGCCGAAAAATACCGCCACCCCGTGCTTATCTGCTCGGACGCCGCCGTTGGCCAGATGGTAGAACCAGTCACCCTGCCCGAACTTAGGGAGCATGACATAAATAAATACGACTGGGCCCTGAGGGGTTGCAAACCAGGAGACGAGATTCGGACCATACAGAATGTGTACTTTCTGGACGAGGATTATGAAAACCACTTGCGCCAAAAGTACGCCGACATCGAGGCCAACGAACAGCGATGGGAATCCATCGAGATCGCCGATGCCGAGCTGGTACTGGTTTCCTACGGTATCAGTTCTCGATTTTGCAAAGAGGCCGTCCGAAATGCCCGGTCTGCCGGCTTTAAGTTGGGGCTTATCCGGCTAATCACCCTCTGGCCCTTTCCTGTCAAGGCCTTTGCGGAAGTCAGCCCCTCGACCAAAGCATTTTTGAGCGTTGAGATGAGTACCCTTGGCCAACTGGTGGATGACATTCGCTTGGCAACCGGCTGCGCTCACCCGGTCGATCACTACGGTTCCATGATGGCTCTTCCAGAGACCAAAGGCATTATCGGAAAAGCCCAAGCCGTGCTTAAGAAAGTCAGCGGGTGACATTCAATCGCCTTAAACCATTAGCGTTAACGAAAAGTCAGGACTTTTCTCGAAGAGTTAAGCGGTTGACCGTTAACCGCTTTAAATTGTTAGTGGTAGTGAGTAGTCCAGGTTCTGCTCGGAGAGTTAGCGGTTGAGCCGTTAATCGCTCGAAACAATAAGCGGTAGCGAGAAGCCCAGGCTTTGCTTTGGGGAACGTCAAGACGAGATGGGGATCGTCGTAACCCGTAAGCGTAATCGAAAAGCCCCAAGCCTTTCTTTAGGAAGTGACTAGATGAAATATAAATCTCCAGAAGCCATTGCCAAGCGGCCGACCCTGTTTTGTCAGGGCTGCGCCCAAGGAATAATTAATCGCCTGATTGGCGAAATAATGGAAGAATTGGATAAGGTCGACAAGCTGATCGTCACCACTGACGTGGCTTGCGGGGCCATGAACGTCATCGTCTGGGACTACGACACCATTGTCGGGGCCCACGGAAGGCCCCTTCCGACGGCCTTGGGAGTAAAAAAAGTTAGACCCGATTGCGTGTCCTTGGCCCATTTGGGCGATGGGGCCGCCTACAATATCGGCTTGGCCGAAACCATGCACAGCGCTATCAGAAACGACAACGTGGTGGCCCTGGTGGCCAACAACTGCGTTTTTGCCATGACCGGCGGGCAGATGAGCGCCACTACCCTGCCAGGCCAGCGCACACCTTCAACGGTAAACGGTCGGGACTGCAAGGCCACCGGCAACCCCTTTAGGATCGAAAACGCCATCGGCAAGCTCGATATTGCTTACCTGGCTCGGGGTTCGGTGGATTCGGTAAAGGAAATCAACAAAACGAAAAAAATGTTGAAGAAGGCCTTCGAGAAGCACTTGGCTGGGGAGGGCTTTTGCCTGGTTGAGATTTTGACCCCCTGCCCGACCAACTGGGGCCTTAGCCCGCTTGACAGCATGAAATACATCCGGGAAGAGGTCGTTCCCGTCTATCCTTTGGGAGAGTTCGTCGATCGGGAGGAAAGTACCAATGCCTAAAACCGATATCATTCGTTTCGGCGTTAGTGGATATGGTGATTTTGCTGACGGCCTGGTGTGTGTCCGTTCGGGCATGGAAGAATACGAATCGGGCAAGTATGTCGCTCGGGAGGGAAGGCACCATGGCTAAAACCGATATAATTTGCGCCGGCTTCGGCGGACAAGGCGTTTTGGTGGCTGGGCTGATTTTGGCCACGGCGGCCATGGACGAAGACAAGCACATACTTTGGTATCCTTCCTATGGCGTGGAGATGCGGGGCGGGACGGCCAACTGCAACGTTAAAATCAGCGACGAGGAAATCGCCAGCCCCTTCGCCACTGAACTTGACATACTCTTCGCCATGAACGAGGCTTCAATTAACAAGTTTGAAGGTAGGTTGCTTCCAAACGCCTATTTGTTCTATAACTCCTCGGTAGTAGCCCCGGATCGTCAATTTCGTCCGGACGTCAAGGCCGTGGGCGTCCCGGCCAACGAGATAGCCGGTGAGCTCGGTAACCCCAAAGGGGCCAATATTGTCATGCTTGGCGCCTTGGCCAAGACCACCGGTCTCTTCGGCCTGGATTACCTGAAAAGAACCGTCGACGCCTACTTCGAGAATAAAGGCAAACACAATCCCAAGAACGCCCCGTGCTTCGACCGCGGCGCGGCTTACGTATCCTAAAGGGGCGGGGCGTGGATCTGTTACGTTTTTTAAAACCCAAAAGCTTCGCCATCGTTGGCGCCTCCGAAAAGGAAGGTTTTGGCGGCGGCACCTGCAGAAACAACCTTACCTACTCCAAAGATCTGGACCGGGTTTATTTCGTTAACCCCTCTAGGTCCGAAGTCTTCGGTCGAGCCTGTTACAAAAGCCTTCTTGACGTCCCCGGCCAGCTAGACGCCGTGGTTATTGCCACTCCCAAGGCTACCGTCTTGGAGATTATGCGCCAAGCCAAAACCAAGGGAGCGGCCGGCGTTGTGGTCTACGCCGCCGGTTACGGTGAGGTCTGTACCCCCGAAGCTGAGGCCGACGAACTCGAACTCAAGAACTTGGCCTTAGAACTCGACTTGGCGATCATGGGTCCGAACTGCGCCGGTTTTATCAACTACGTCGACGGGAAATTCTTATATTCCATCCTTCACCCTGAGCGTGACCGCAAAGGCAAAGTCGGCTTCGTCTCCCAGAGCGGGCAAATTCTCATGTCCCTCTTGGACAGCCCGAACATGACCTTTTCCTACTGCTTTTCCTGCGGCAACGCCAAAGTGGTAAGCCCAGAAGAGTATCTAAGTTTTCTGGTGGACGATGAGGATACGGCAGTAGCCGCCATGTATCTGGAAGGGACTGGGAACCCGGCCCTTCTGGAGGACTGCTTTCATCGGGCGGCGCTGAAGCGCAAACCGGTGGTGGCCCTAAAGGTGGGAAAGAGCGAGCGGGCCATGGCCATAGCCAGATCGCATACCGGGAGCCTGACCGGGAGCGACGCTATTTTTGACGCCCTGTTTAAAAAATATGGAGTCATCCGGGTTTCGGACATGCAGGAACTGCTGAGCGTGAGCTTGGCCCTGGCCGAAATCCGCTGCCTTCCCCAAGGCGATCGAGTGGCCATTATTTGCCTCTCTGGCGGAGAGACGGCCATCTGCGCCGACGAGGGCCATAAGATAGGCATAAAGTTTCCCGATTTCGAGAAGGCCACAGTTGAAAAACTCCGTAAACTTCTTCCTTTCTACGCCGCTCCAGACCGAAACCCGCTTGACATAACGGCCACCCCGGCTTACCAACCGGAAGTCCTATCCCAAACGCTTCAGGCCGTTTTAAATGATCCCAACGTAGACATGGTATTGCTCGGTTTTACCCTAATGGAAGAAATCGTGGACAACGCCTTCTACGTAATGTTCGAGGGCATCGCGATGGCCTTGGAGCTAACCGAGAAACCCTTTGCTTGCCTTAACTTCATTGAGATGACTCGAAACGCCGGTCTGACCAAGCGTTTTGCCGATTATGGCGTGCCGATGTTGCCTTGCACCAAATACGCTTTTGAGGTTTTAAGGCATATCTTAGACTTTGCCGTGTTTGATTATGGTAGAAAACGGCGCATGGTTATTGGCGAGCCCATTGAGGCAATGGGGCCAGTTAAGCCGGCAAAGAGCGGAATGGCCGGGCCCGGTAAGACCAGTGAGTCCATTGAGCCCAGTGGGCCTAGAGAGCCAGTCGCCTTTATGCCACCAACCGGCACCAGAGTGACCTTAAGCGAGCTAGAGAGTAAAGCCCTCCTGGCCGAATACGGGATCCAGGTTGGGCAAGGGGTCTTGGCCAAAAGTGTTAAGGAAGCCGTGGCCGCCGCCCAAACAATTGGCTACCCGGTGGTCCTTAAAATCGAGTCAGCGGAAATCGCCCATAAATCGGACGTGGGTGGGGTTAAGCTTAACCTCGCGAACGACCGGGAAGTGGAAAAAGCCTTCGCCGAAATTATGGACTCCGTGGCCCAAAACGCTCCGAAGGCCGCCCATAATGGCGTGT
>JAIRNQ010000359.1 GCA_031257955.1 Deltaproteobacteria bacterium
ATTTCCCCTAAAGCATGGCTATCCATATAACGTGCGGCCTTTTGACCCCAATAGACCGCCTTTTCTCCCCAGGCCCCAGAGGGCGCGGGTCTACTGACGGTGGTTTATTGGATGAGCGACAATCCCCCGGTAATCGGATTTGAGCTGGGTGTAGGGGAGTTCCGCATCGTCACCCCCGAAGCGATCTACCAAATCAGGGTCCTGCCCGAGTTGATCACGGCCAACACCAATCTGGGGGTCATAAGCGCCCAAGCCCCAGCCCAAGCCGTACCGAGCCAAGCCGCCCCGGTGGCCGACCAAGCCCAGGCCGTCTCGTCGGATCACGCTTTCTTTCAGGAAATATCCCAAGAACTTTTCGATTCGGTCGGCCAGTTGGCCCGTCAGCTGTCGGTCTCGGTGACCGAGCTGCCCGGCGTGCCCCAAGGGACGGATCTGTCCAAAACCGGCGCCGATCTGGAGGACGCCAAGGGCCAGCTCGAGGAAGTGGTCGAGCTGACCGAAAAGGCCTCAATGACCATCATGGATTTGGCCGACCAGATCCAAGCCGACATGAACGATCTTAACTCCCAGATGTCCGCCTTAAATAACCTCGAGTCCCTCCTGGTCGCCTCCCCCGAAGGGGCGCCAACCCCTTCCGGGCCCGGCGGAGCTGGGGCCGGTGGCTCGGGGGCCGTCAGCAAGGACTTTCTGGACAAGTTCGTCGAGGTCCAGGCCTTCGTCGAAAGCTTAGGCGGCCCGGCCGAGGAGGTCGGGGAAGTCGAGCCCATCCCGGAGATCGAGCCGGCGGGCGAGCCCCAGACCGTCATCGTCTTCGATCTGGACGTGGTGTTCCAAACCCTATACGAGTTTTGCACCAACGAATCGGTAAAGGACCACATCAAGGGCATGAGGGAGGCCAACGAAAAGGGCCAGTTTAACGCCGCGGCCATAGAGACGGAGCTTTCCGCCCAGGCCGAGAACCTCGAGGTCGACGAGGGCTTTTACAATTTTCCCATCCCCGGCCTTCTTAAGCTACTATACGCCAACACGACGGTCGAAGACTACAAAAACACCCTAAAAAAAATGAACCAGACCGTGGACAGCATTTTTTTGGAAAACAACCTGCCGGTGGAAGGTCGCCAGGAGACCATAGAGGCCCCGCCGGTTCTGGCCAAGCCGGTGGCCGTGCCCGCGGCCGCCCCGGTCCCGGCCCCCACGGCCGAGGACATGGTCGAGCTTACGTCTCTGTTCCATGAGCTGGAGGGACTCCTCCCCAAGGCCGTGACCCCCGGCCTTTCCGACGGCTCGGGCGGCGTTGCCGCCGCCGGCGGGGAAGGCTACGCTTCCATTCCCCTGGCCGACCGGGACACCATCATCCAAACGGTCAATGCCTCCGAGGCCCTAATAAAAAATACCTCCACCCACTTGACCCATATAATGGAAGCTTTGTCCTTTCAGGACCTCTCCGGCCAACGCATCAAAAAAATCGTCAACCTCATAAGCGAGATTCAGGTCCAGCTCCTGTCGCTTTTGGTCTCGGTCAACTCCAAAATCAAGGCCCACCACGAGACCCCCTCGGTGGTCAGGCCCAAGGAAGAGCGCGAGAAGGTGGCCCAGGCCGAGGTGGACAAGATGCTGGAGAAACTCACCGCCGAGCCTTCGGAGCTTAAAGGCCCGGGCGCCGAAAACCGGCTCGATCAAGGGGCCGTCAACGATTTGTTGGCCCAGCTTGGCTTCTGACCCCCCCCGCCGCCCCCACCGGACGGCTTGGCCGGTCCAGACCAGATTGGGCCAGAATGGCCCACAATAGGCTCGATTAGACCAGTTACGCCAGATCCGCCAAAAACTTTGGACGGATACGCGAGCGCGTTTGAGGATTAAATGTTAAACTCTGATATTCCCAAACGGATCCTTCCCCTGTTTTGCCTTATGACCGCCTTGGTTTTGTCCGCCTGCGTCCCCATGATGGACGGTCTGGGGGGAGGGACGGGATCGAGAACTCCCGTCTCGGCCTCCTCCGAAGCCGACCAAGCCTACGACCGGGGCGATTACGCCGCCGCGGCGGCGGGCTATAAAAGGGTTTTGGACTCGGGCGAGGCCGGCGCCAGGCGGGAAACCCTTTTGGGCATGTACGGCTTGGCCAGCGAAAGATCCGGCAAATACATCCAGGCGGCCCAGGCCTACCAGACCCTGATCGCCGAGTTCCCCAGGGGCGAGTACTCCGGGACGGTTAAGCTCCGCATACCGGATCTCTACCTCCTCGGCAACCGCCCGGTCGAGGCCTTAAGCCAAGCCGAGAGTCTCTACGCCGTCGAAACCGTCCCGGCCTCCAAGGCCGCCCTCAAGCTCTCCTCCGGACGGGCCCAGTTCATACAAGGCAAATACCGCGACGCCTTGATCTCCTTTATCCTGGCCATCGGCGGAGCCAGCTCCGCCACCAGGGACGCGGCCGGTAAGGGTTTGGAGGCCAGCCTTCTGAACATGCGCGAGGCCGAGCTGGTCGAGGTGCAGCGCCAGTACGGGCAGAACTACCCAGGCCCCGAGGCCAGCTGGTATCTGGCCCGGCAAGCCGCCCTGGCCAAGAACCCCGCCCTCTTTACCGAACGGGCCGACTACTTCAAGCGCTATTTTGGTTCCCACCCCTGGGGCCCCAAGCTGGAAGCCCTCAGGATTGACCCCAATTCGCTGGAGGCCAGGGCCCCCGGGTCCGACTATGACCCCAAGCCTATCTTGGCCAGCGCCGCTTCCCCCGAACGCTCCGGCCCGACCCTCGGGCAAATGGGCGGCCTTAAGGGCCAGGCGGTCATCGGGGCCCTTCTGCCCCTCTCCGACCCCCAGAGCTCCAAGTTTAGCCAAGACGTCTTGACCGGCCTGAAGATCGCCCTGGCCAGCCTGGGTTCCCGGGTCACCATCGAGACCATGGATACCGGCAACGATCCCGGCCGGGTGGTTCAACTGGTCTCCGAGGCGGCCGCCCGTCCCGAGATTCTGGCCTTGGTCGGCCCGCTGACCAGCCGCGAGGCCCTGGCCGCCGCCCAAACGGCACAGTCGGTCGGTATACCCCTGGTTACCGTCTCCCAGAGGCTGGGGATCACCACCGGACGGCCCATGGTTTTTAGGGTTTTCCTTACCCCCAAACACCAGGCCGAGGCCGTGGCCCGTTACGCCGTAAGGACTTTGCGCCTAACCGATCTGGGCGTTCTCTACCCGGCCGACCCCTACGGCCAAGCCATGCAAGGCTTTTTCCTGACCGAGGCCAGGCGACTGGGCGGGCGGGTGACGGCCTCAGACTCTTACGATCCGGTCCAGCGGGGTTACAACGAACCGGTTAACCGCCTGACCGGCGGCCAATCCGTCCGCCGGGCCTCCACCAATTATCAGGCCAACGTGAACTTCCAGGCCCTGTTCGTGCCCGACACGGCGGCGGCCATCGCCCAGATACTGCCCCTGATGGCCTACAACGACGTGACCCGAATGGTCTACCTGGGTAGCTCCATCTGGCTGACCCAGGATCTGGCCAAGAACTCCGGCCGCTACCTTAAAGGGGCGGTCATCCCAGACTCTTTCAACAGCCTTAGCAAACGGTCCCAGGCGGTAAAATTTGGGCAGGCTTTTAACAAAGTGACCGGCCGCCAGGCCGACCAGTTCGCCGCTTACGGACACGACGCCGGCCTGGCCTTGGCCACGGCCATCGGCGCCGGGGCCGGGACCAGAAGCGAGATTGTAAACGCCCTTTTGGCCATCAAACCCTACGAGGGGGCCACCGGTCCCTTCGGCTTCGGGCCCGACGGGGATTACCAGGTCGAGCCGCTGATGGTTACCGTGGAAGGCACCAAGTTCGAGCTCTTGGCCGAACCCAGCCAATACAGATAACCGCCCGGCCGCTCCGCCGACCGCTCCGCCGGCCGCCGGGCCCCAACCGGCTTAGCCGGTCCGCTCCGACCGACCGCTGTCGGCCGCGTCTTTCGCTTTCGCGGGACGGGTCCTTTCCCCCCCGCCCATTTGGTACGCCTTAGGGCCTTGTTTTAACCTGTCGAGATTTGGTTTCGATATTCGTTTTATGGTTTAAGGGCAATACTGTTCGGTTAAGACTTTTTGGTTTTTCTCGGTTGCACTTGGTTTAACACAACTGGGGAATAATCTGTTTTTCTATTTAATGGCTCTCCACGCCTTCTAACGTTGAACGGGCTC
>JAIRNQ010000240.1 GCA_031257955.1 Deltaproteobacteria bacterium
CGCCGGCTATGGCGGCCAGGGTGTCGCTGTCGCCACCGATGGAGATGGCCCCCCTTATGGCCTCCTCGTAATCGCGGCTCTCGAAGAAAGCCACCAGGGCCTGGGGGACGGTGTCCTGGCAGATTTCGTTGAAT
This sequence comes from Deltaproteobacteria bacterium, assembly GCA_031257955.1. Taxonomy (GTDB): domain Bacteria; phylum Desulfobacterota; class Desulfarculia; order Adiutricales; family Adiutricaceae; genus JAIRNQ01. The sequence continues at coordinate 135 of JAIRNQ010000240.1, forward strand.
TGGTAGTCGGCCCGGATGGAGTCGAGGGTAAAATCCAGCGGGTAGTAGTTTTCGACCACAAAATCCTTGATTTTTTCCTTCTCCCATCCGGTCCGGGCCAAAAACACCGAGGTGGCCGTGGCCTCGGCCCCCTTGATGCCCTCGGGGTGGTTATGGGTGACCTCGGTCACCAGGCGCGAGAGAAGTTTGGTCTCTTCCAGGCTCTTGGCGGCCAAACCGCAGGGCGAGACCCGCATGGCCGACCCGTTGCCGAAACTATTGTAAGGCTCGGGGTCTTCAGAGAAGAGCCAGACGTTGAACCGGCCCCCGTAGCCGCAGCCCGGGTAAAGGCGGCCTATACCCCGCATGGCTTTCACTGTCTCCAAACCCAAGTTTTCGTAATTCCCGCCGCTTACCAGGATGGCATGGCCAACGGCCGCGGTCAGGACGCTGTCGTCGGTAAAAAAACAGCGATCGTTTAAAAACTCGAATTCTTTGGTTTTGATGTTGTTCCACTCAAAGCGGGAACCAACTATGTCACCAATTATCGCTCCCAACATTTTTAATCTCTCCATTGTTCCCCAAATATAGCCCGTTTTCCTACCCGCTAGCCGGTCCCATCGCCCAGCCGAACTATTAGTTAGACGATTGGGACACGGAATTAGGCCACACGATTAGACCACGAGAGGGGACCACAAGAGTGGACCACGAGAGAGGGCCACAAGAGTGAGCCATAAGCTCAGGTAAAGCGATTGGGGCCAGAGAATTAGTCCTTGGGGTCATTTTAGGGACTGATTCAATTTTTTGGTCAAAATCGACCTCGAAGCCTTCGACAAAATTCAAAATTTCATTCAGTACGGAAAAAACAAATTATTTTAGTCTAAATGGGTAGCCATTTAAGCGCGTGTATTGGGCCTCGCCACCCAGTTGGTAAAACCTGGCCTCACCCTAGGAGGTTAGATTTGCCGTCTGGTTCCCAAGAATCTAACATACCCGTTCCAAAGTTATTTTTCCAGGAAATTTATTATTTCTCTTCAAAAGTAACCCAGGATTTGATATCATGATTAGAATTTTAAGGGATCGGAAAAGCAGTTTGTGGCGAATTCAGACCAACTTAATGACTGATTCGTCTAATATCCGCGCCGGAATGGTCGGGTTCCGGGGCTCAAGGCCCCAAGGCGGGGCTTTGGGGCCAGGGTTTTCGGGGACCAAAACACCAAAGGTTATATCTTTAGCCAATAACGACAGGCAGGCACCCAGATGATAGAAGATATTTTAAAAGCCGAAAGCTTGGCCCAAAACGGCCAACTGGACGAATCTTGTCAAGCTTTCAAGGATATTTTGGCCAAAGATCCCAATAACGCCAGGAGTTTAATGGGCTTGGGCATAGTGTATTTCAAATTGGCCAATCATCAAGAGGCCGAAGCCATTTTTAAGCGGGTCCTGGAGATTAAGCACAACCATTTGGAAGCCCTTAAAAGCCTAGCCATGGTTTTCGCCGCCCAAAAGGAACGGGACAAGACCGTGGAAACCCTGGACTCACTGTTGGCCATACGCAAAAAGGACCCCGATATCCTCACCTTCGCCGCTAAGATATACAATAGTTTCGACCTAAAAGAAAAGGCCGCCGACACTCTCGACAAAGCCTTGGAGGTGTCTGGCAACAATTATATCAAGCAGACGGAGATAAACGACATCAAGGCTTTCATGAACGGGCTTCCGCTGCCGAGCAAGACCAAGAGCAAGCGACAGATGTCGGTTTGCTGCGTGCCAGGCATGGACTCGTTCATCCACGAAAATATCAAACGCCTGTCGCTGTATATGACCATAAACGCTACCGTCTCCGGTAAACCCGAAGATCACGTCAAAAGCATAATCAACGCTAACGCGGTCTGGCTGGAGTGGGGCAACCAGCTGACCGGGTTTTTGCTGACCCAGAAAAACATCCTGGCCGACAAGAGGGTCATCGTCAGGATCCATAGCTACGAAATCTACGACGGATTGGTTGAGAAGATAGATTTCAGCTCGGCCAGCGACATCGTTTTCGTCTCCGAGTTCATGAAGGATCTTTTCGTTAAGAAAAACTTCCCCACGGCCCAGAACTGCCGGCTCCACGTGATCCATAACGGCGTGGACAACCGCCGTTTCAGTTTCGTCCCAAGAGGTAAGTCGCAGAACAACTTGGCCTTTTTGGCTTACATATCCTACAAGAAAGACCCCATGGTCATGGCCCATGCTTTCTCTTTCCTGGCCAAGCATAACCCCGCCCTTAAACTTCACATTGCCGGCATGTACCAGGACGCCAGGTATGCGCTGGCCATCCCCCATTTTTTCGAAAAGGCCGGCCTGACCGACCGGGTCACCATCTACGGCCACGTAGCCGAACCCGACGAGTGGATCAAGGACAAGGATTACATCATCTGTACCAGCCTCAACGAAAGCCAGGGCTTGGGCATCCTGGAATCCATGTCCCGTGGGGTCAGGCCCCTGGTTTACGACTTTCCCGGGGCCGATGACCTTTACCTACCCTCCCACCTCTGGACCACCTTCGATCAGCTGATAGAACGCTACGACAACCCTGTCGATCCCAATGAGGCCAGCCAGTTCGTGGCTACGTATTACTCCAAGGAAAGGGAGATCAAAAGCTGGCTGGAGATGCTTCTGGACAACAAAATCGTCAACGAAAAATTTGATTTCGCCGCTAAATGACCCGCGACCGGAGGGCAATGGACCAGGGCTCTCGGGGCCAAGGCAATGGCCCCCAGTTATGGGCCCCGGGCCGGTGGCCGGGGCCGTAAACTTGGCTAGACCGATGAGTTTAAATATTTGGAAATATTAACGTTAAAGTTTACCCCATAGAATATATTCATCTAAAATTTAGAATTTTATTTTCTAAAAAATTTAAATTGTCGTAATTTTTATGCCTTCTCAAAACTTGCCAATCACTCCCCTTACGACTATAATTTAAGATTCGCGCCCGGTATTCCGAGCGCCTCCGGGCGGCCTTTAGGCGCGCCCTTGGTACCCCTTTGGCGCTCGCCCAGGCCGGGCCTTGGCCCGGCGGTGGGCGGACATGGGATGGGGACAATCCATCTTTTCCGGACGGTTTAAGGCGTCTCGCGGGATAACGTTGACGGACAAAGGAGCTTCAATTACTTTTATGAGCAACGATTACTTGGTAAACATGACCATGGGGCAAGTATTGGAACGCAACGCCAAAAACTTCCCCAATGAAGAGGCCTTGATTTTTCCCAACCGAGAGCGTCGCTACACCTGGGGTAGCCTAAACGATGAGGTGGACCGCCTGGCCCGGGCCTTTCTGGCCATCGGGGTTAAGAAAAACGACCGGATCTCCATCTGGGCCACCAACGTTCCCCAATGGCTGACCACCCTTTACGCCTCGGCCAAGATCGGGGCCATATTGGTTACCGTCAACACCCATTACCGCAAAGCCGAGATTGAATACCTCCTGAAGCAGTCGGAAAGTAATTACCTGGTCCTGATGGACAGCTTTAGGGGTTTTAGCTACGTGGGGGCCTTAAACGAGATCGCCCCCGAGATCGCCCAAACGCCTTTGGGCGAGGAGATCAAGTCCGAGGCCCTTCCCTACCTCAAGAAAGTCGTCTACCTGGGCGACAACCCCCCCAAGGGCATGCACGCTTACGAGGAACTGCTAAAAAAGGCCGAAGAGGTCCCGGAGTCGAGGCTCAGGGAAATCTCCGCCAGCCTCCATTACGACGAAATCATAAACATGCAGTACACCAGCGGCACGACCGGCTTTCCCAAAGGGGCCATGCTGACCCACCAAAATATCGTGACCAACGGCTATTGGATAGGCTACCACCAGGGCTTTACCCAGAAAGACCGGATTTGTCTGCCGGTCCCGCTGTTCCACTGCTTCGGATTGGTTTTGGGGACCATGGCCGCCCTGAACCACGCCACCTGCATGATAGTTTTGGATATTTATAGCGCCCTGGATATTTTGGTTAACGTCCAGAAAGAAAAATGCACCGGCATTTACGGCGTCCCGACCATGTTCATTACTTTATTGGAGCAAAAGAGTTTTAACACTTTCGATCTGACGACCCTCAGAACGGGGATCATGGCCGGTTCCCCTTGCCCGATCAAGACCATGAGCGAGACCATAGAACGCATGCACATGAAAGATATCACCATCTGCTATGGCATGACCGAGACCAGCCCGGTCGTCTCCCAGACGACCACGGCCGACAGCCTGGAAAAGAAAACCAGCACGGTCGGACGGGCCATGCCCGGGGTGGAACTGAAGATTGTCAACCCCGAGACCTGGGAAGAGCTTCCCGACGGCGAGATTGGCGAGGTAATCGTCAAAGGCTACGTTAACATGCGCGGCTACTATAACCTTCCGGAGGCCACGGCGGCCATACTGGATAAGGACGGCTGGATCCACACCGGGGATCTGGGTAAATTCGACGAGGACAAATATCTGGTAATTACCGGTCGCTGGAAGGACATGATCATCAGGGCCGGGGAGAACATCTACCCGACCGAGGTCGAGGAAGCCATAAGGCACATGCCCGGGGTCAGCGACGTGGCCGTGGTGGCCGTCCCTTCCAAGCTTCACGGCGAGGAACTGGGGGCCTTCATCATCCCCGATAAGGACGGCCAGGACATAAGCGTCCGCCACGTCAAAGCCTATCTCAGGCCGCTTATAGCCGGCTACAAGATCCCCCGTTTCGTCACCCTGATCGAGACCTTCCCCCTGACCGCCAGCGGCAAAATCCAAAAGTTTAAGCTTCGGGAGATGGCCGCCGAACTCTGGTCCTCGGGCAAAAAATAGCCCCTTGCCGGGCCCGCCCGGCGGGCCCGGCGCCTTAGTCCCCAAACGATTTCCCCGGCCGGCCGGAAGCCCCCTGGCCAGCCTCCCGGGCCGGAAGGCCCGGGGGGCGATAAGCCCCAAAACTTTTATCTTTCCCCCGGTTAAGGCCGGGGCCGCAATAGAGGTTTTTTCCATGGCCTTAGAATTTTCGGACCGGCTCAAAGCGCTCCCGCCCTATCTCTTCAAGGAACTCGACCGGATCCGCGACGAGGTTAAAGCCCGGGGCGTGGACGTGATCGATCTGGGCGTCGGCGACCCCGACCGCCCCACCCCCAACCATATCGTCGAGGCCCTAAAGAAAGCGGCCGAAGACAAGGCCAACCATCAGTACCCCGTCTACTCGGGCATGAACGAGTTTAGGGACGTGGTGGCCGGGATGTATAAGCGTCGCCACGGGGTCGAGTTGGATCCCTCAACGGAAGTCTGCTCCCTCATTGGCTCCAAAGAGGGTCTGGCCCAGTTTCCCTTGGCCTTCCTAAACCCCGGGGACGTCTCTCTGGTGCCCGAGCCCTCTTACCCCGTCTACCGGAGCGGGACCCTCTTCGCCGGCGGGGTGAGCGTTTTCATGCCCCTAAAGGCCGAGCGAGGGTTTTTGCCGGATTTGGGGGCCCTGGATAAGGAGTCGCTAAAAAAAGCCAAGCTCCTCTACCTAAACTACCCCAATAACCCCACCGGGGCCACGGCCGACGCCGCCTTCTACGACCAGGCCATCGCTTTG